>CAZTXE010000011.1:0-12163 GCA_964617305.1 uncultured Candidatus Saccharibacteria bacterium
AAGGGCACAAAGATGGCCATGCCAGACTTACGAGCTGGCGCAACACTAGTTCTTGCAGCACTTGCCGCTGAAGGCAAGAGTGAATTAGTAGGAATAGACAACGTCACAAGGGGCTATGAGGACTTTCTTTCTAAGCTTACTGACCTAGGCGCCCAGATTAAATAACTTAATCTCCAAGTGTTATAATCCAACCACTATGCATACACAGCTTATTTATTTATTAACAGCGGTACTTTTTACGGCTTTTCTTTACCCTTTTTGGATTAACTTTGTCTATAAGTACCATATGGGTGAGCAAGTTCGTGGAGATGGTCCCGCTACACATTTGAAAAAAAGTGGAACTCCTACAATGGGTGGTCTTGTTTTCATATTCTCAGTAGCTCTTATTACATTTCTTTTAAATAGATCTAGAACACAAACTCTTTTTCCTGTCCTTGTAGCCTCTATGGCTGGTTTCTTTGGTTTGATAGAGGATTTCGGAAAGATCTACAAAACAGATGGTTTTAGAACGTATGTAAGTGGCAACATATTAACTAGATTACCTTTAATCTCTAAACTATGGTCTGGTTTCAAAGAGTTTTGGAGAGTTGTAGGAAGTAGCACTGATGTTGGTTTGCAGACATATCAGAAGTTTCTCATCCAAGGTTTTATTGGAGGTTTTGTAGCTTTGTGGGCATACTTTAAACTTGGCTGGGATTATATTTGGTTCCCACTTTTGGGTAATGTTCACATAGGCTGGCTTTATCCCATTGTTATCTTTTTTCTTTTCATAGTTGTATTAAACTCCGTAGCTTTCACTGATGGTTTAGATGGATTAGCTGGGGGCTTAGGTCTTATCGCCTTTGTTGCTTTTTGGGTGATTGCAGGGCAACTTGAGTACAATTCACTGGCTGCATTTGCGGCAACATTTGTAGGTGCTTTGCTTCCATTTTTGTATTTTAATGTAAACCCTGCACGTATTTTCATGGGTAATGTTGGTTCTCATGTGTTAGGTGCTACCCTTGTAACCTTGGGTGTAGTGATGCACAGGGAGGTAGCTATGCTTCTTGTGCTAGCTGTGTTTCTATTTGATGGTATTAGTAGCCCCGTACAACAAATTTCCTATGTATTAACAAAGAAGAGATTATTCAGAATGGCGCCTATTCATCATCACTTTGAACTTCTAGGTTGGCCAGAAACTAAGGTTACACTAAGGTTTTGGTTAGCAGGTGGTTTATTTGCCTTTATTGGTATTCTTGTTGCTCTTTTATAGTTGATTTATGCCAAAGAAAAGATTCACATCAAAAAAAAGACAGAAAGCTAAGGTTAAGACCTTAGCAGATGCCAACAGATCTTATCTGTTGACTGTTGCTGCTTTGATAGTGTTTGGAGTTGTAATGATTTATGATGCAACTGTTATTTACTCTCAGGGAACTTTGGGTGATGCTTATAAACTTGTTGTATTGCAAATAGGCTGGGTGGTTCTTGGTCTCTTAGGTTTTTATTTCTTTTATAGACTTGATTTAGAAAGAATAAAGCAATTAGCTTTTCCTCTTTTCTTAGTATCTCTGGGTATCTTATTGCTCTTAGCCCTTGCAGGTACATTTTCAAAGTGTGATGGTGGTGGCGTTGTCTTTATGCCCTGTATAAATGGTGCTCACAGATGGTTTTTTCTAAACCCACCTCCTCTCCCAGCTCTCCCAGTTCTTGGCGTATTAGGTTTTCAGCCCAGTGAGTTTGCAAAGTTCACACTTGTTTTATATCTTGCAGTGATTCTTGCAAAAAATATTAGAGAAAAAGAAAGTCCCTTTGCTGTGTTCATTATAGTTACAGGACTTGTATCAGGACTTGTTTTACTTCAACCAAACATGTCTACAGCAGCTCTCCTTTTTCTAATTGGTTTAGTCATGTATTTTGCATCGGGTGCCAATCTAAATCCGCTTTTAATCACAATTCCTGCAATAGTTTTGGGTGGTATGGGTTTTATGTTCTCATCTAACTATAGAAGAGCTCGTCTTCTAACATTTCTAAATCCAGGTGAAACAGGCGAACTTTCTTTGGGTTATCATATTAAGCAAATTCAAATAGCTTTAGGGTCAGGAGGTTTTCTTGGTTTGGGTTTTGGTCAATCAAGGCAAAAGTTTTCCTACCTTCCTGAAGTAGCTGCAGACTCCATCTTTGCAATAATAGGGGAGGAGTTTGGATTCTTAGGTACCACAGCCTTCATATTAATCTTCAGTTTCTTAATCTATCAGGGTTTTATGATTGCCAAAAATTCAAAAGATCTTTTCAGTAGACTCTTGGCCGTAGGAATAACCACTTGGATTGCAGCTCAGTTTTTTATAAATATTGCAGCAATGACGCGACTTATTCCTCTTACGGGAATCCCACTTCCTCTAGTTTCATATGGAGGCTCAGCCACCGTATTTAGTCTGATGGGATTAGGAATACTCGCTAATGTTAGTTCAAAATAAACTAAGCGCACCTTGTTTTAACTGATGCGCTTTGCTTATTGAGCTTTAATTAGAGCGAAGCTAACTTATTTTTAGCTGTAGTTTATTAGCTTGCGCGGGACCTAAGCCAACTACTAGTTTTCCAACCTTAAAATAATTGCAATTACCTTTGGAGTTTATCCACACAAAGGTAGAACCGATTGGAAGATCAACAATCTTTCCTCTTTTCGTGTTGATCCATTGCCTGACTCTCAGACATTTCACATTTCTCCTGGGTTTTTTCTTTTCTGCGTCTGAAAGATCCTTAAACTTTTTCCGCTTCCGGCCATTATTTGCCATGAGAATGCCTCCTAGGGCGTGTTGGTTGGTTTTGTGTACGTTATTTTACAATATTTGCATTTGGTTTCAACTATAAGCCAATTAAAATACTTTTTCGTTAAGTGATAAAATAACACTGTGAAAGTAGTTATAACTGGTGGGCATCATACAAGTGCCCTACCTGTAATTGAAAAACTTAAAAAAGAACATCCCAAAATTGATATTTGCTTTGTTGGTCATAAACATACCTTAAAGAATGATACTGCTGTTTCTCTTGAGTACCAGGAGATCAATTCATTGGGTATACCTTTTTATGAACTAAAAGCAGGTAAGATATATGGTATTTATAACCCGTTTCAGATTATTAAGATTATTTCTGGTTTCATAAAGGCATTTGGTTTGTTATTAAAGATTAGACCTGATGCCATATTATCCTTTGGAGGGTATCTTGCTGCCCCTGTTGTGGTTAGCGGCTGGTTTCTAAGAATCCCCTCAATCACACATGAACAAACAGTAGTTGCAGGTTATGCAAATAGATTAATTTCTAAGTTTGCAAGAAAGATTTTGATTTCTTGGGAATCTTCCCGTAAGTATTTCCCAGCAGAAAAGATTGTTTATAGTGGTTTACCTCTGCGAAGTGAAATCTTTGCAGCTAAGAGCAATAAGTTTATCTTTGATAATGATCTTCCCGTTGTTTATATAACAGGGGGTAAGACAGGTGCTCATAATATCAATCTTGTTATTAAGGAAGCACTGCCTAATCTTTTGTCTGTTTGTAATGTTATTCATCAGTGTGGAGACTTTCAGAAACTTAATGATTTTGAGAAATTACAAACCTTGTATAAAACATTGGAGAATGTTTCTGGTAAGTACTATGTTACTAAGTTTGTAATGGATACAAATATAGGAGAGGCATTTACCAAAGCTGACATTGTTGTTTCTCGTTCAGGTGCACACACCACCATGGAATTACTTGCACTTGAAAAGCCTTCTATTCTTATCCCAATTCCTTGGGTATCTCATAACGAACAATTTGAAAATGCTAAGGTTTTAGAAGATGCCGGATTAGCTAAAATTCTTCCTGAGGACGATTTAACACCCCAGTCACTAGTATCTACTGTTAGTGAAATGGTTTCTAATATCAAAGATTATAAGCTGAATGATGTGGGTGCTAAAAAAGCTATTAAACAGGATGCCACTGAAATCATTGTTAATGAGTTATTAAAACTTATATGAGCAAGCATACACTTGTTAAATCCCGTAGGAAGAGAAAGGTCGCCAAGGTATCAAAGTATTTTACATTTGTTTTGGTAGGCATTGCCCTTTTTCTTGGTTTATATCTCATCTTTATTAAATTTGATTTACTCTCTGTAGCTAGAGTAGAGGTTGTAGGTGCTCAGAGCTTTGTTAATAGTACCGATCTCACAGAACTTGCTAAGTCCCGTGCTTACGGGAAAAACATTATCACCTTTCCTGTAAAGGATTTGGAAGATTCATTACGTGAGAATTTTCAAGGTGCTCGTAGTCTAAACATTTCAAAAAAGTATCCACAAACCCTAGTTATAACGGTTATAGAACGTGTGCCTCTTGCAATTCTTCATAACGATTTAAATGAAAATCATTATTTAGTAGATGAAGAAGGTTATGTTTTAGGTATTGTTGATGCAAATACCACTAACTTACCCAAGGTATTTTATGCGGAAGAAATTGCTGTCGGATATTTTTTGGATCAGAAACTTGTTTCTGTATACTTTGAACTTTTAGCAGCCGTTGATGAAAGTGAGGTTCAAATTAGTTCTGCCAGTGTCCACAAAGACTTTATAGTCGCTTACTCTGTGGGTTCAGTAGAGATACTTTTAGGTGTTGATAAGAATATTAAAGAGTCTATTATTGTGTTAGCCGATTTATTAAAACAATTAGCTACAGAAGGTAAGGATGCTAGGCGAATAGATATGCGTTATGATAAAGTAGTAGTATCTTACAGATAAGTTAGATCACAAGTTATGCCCAAAGAAAAAATAATTACAGCAATAGACGTAGGTTCCTCCAAGGTGAGTACCATCATTGCAGCTCTAGTAGATGAAAAGATATCTGTTATTGGTGTTAGTGGTGCTGTGCCATCTCGTGGTATCAAAAAAGGAAATGTTGTGGATATAGATGAAGCTGTTCAGGCAATTTCTCATAGTTTAGAGCGTGCAGAAAGAATGGCTGGTGTTTCTGTATCAAGTGCATTTGTAACTATTAACGGTTCCCATTTAGAAACTTTAAATTCACACGGTGTTGTTGCAGTGTCTCACCAAGGGGCTGAGATCACGACTGATGATGTAGCACGTGTGACAGAAGCAGCTCAAGCTGTAACCCTTCCTTCTTCGCGAGAAATCATACATGTGATACCTCGCGATTTTATTGTTGATTCCCAAGATGGTATTCGTGATCCTGTGGGGATGACAGGTATAAGACTTGAGGTTGAAACAAATATTATTCATGGTTCTGCTACAGGTATGCGTAATCTAGCTAAGTGTGTGGAACAGGTAGGAGTTGAAGTAGAGGGTATGGTTTATGTAGGAGTATCTAATGCCGAATCAGTACTTACTGATACTGAGCGTGAGCTTGGAACGTTACTTATAGATATTGGAGGTGGAACCACCTCCATTATTGCTTTTTTGGAAGGTTCTCCTATTTATGCTGATGTTTTACCTATTGGTGGCAAACACATCACAAGTGACTTAGCTATTGGTTTACGCGCACATATGGATGCTGCTGAAAACATTAAGATCCGTTTGTCAGAAGATGGTAATAAATTTGTTCAGGGTATTGAAAACGATGGAAACCCTGATTTTGATGTTACCGAATTTGGTCTTGATATGGATACTGTTCCTCGTAAGTTGCTAAATGGAATAATTGAAGCTCGTTTGAATGAGATCTTTAGTCTTATTGCATTAGAAATAAAAAAGAGTGATCTTCAAGGTAAGCTTCCTGCTGGGGTTGTTGTAACCGGTGGTGCTGCACAGACTACTGGAGTGGAAAGAGTAGCCAAAAGGGTATTAAAAACCCCGGTTAGAATAGGTTACCCTCGTGGTGTCACAGGACTCATAGACGAAATTGAGAGCCCAGCTTTCTCTGCAACTGTAGGGGAACTCATCTACGGATCTAAACTTATAAAAAGTGGTTCTATGTTGTCATTTGATTCTCAAAAAGGTAAGATAAATACCATACTGTCCCGTTTGCTAAATAAAGCAAAGTCCTTCCTGCCCTAAGAAAAATCTGTTATTTTATTAAAACATGTTTGTAAAACCGGAAATTGAAAAATTTGCAAAGATTCGTGTGGTTGGTGTAGGTGGTACTGGTGGTAATGTAATTAACACCATGATTGAGTCTCAACAGATTCAAGGTGTTGAGTTCATTGCAGTAAACACAGATGCTCAAGCACTTTCTATTAACAAAGCTGCTGTAAAAATTCCAATTGGACAAGATTTAACAAAGGGTTTAGGTGCTGGTGCTGATCCAGAAATTGGAAGAGCTGCGGCAGAAGAATCAGTTGATACTATAAAAGCTAATCTTGAAGATAGCGACATGGTATTTATTACTGCAGGCATGGGTGGAGGCACTGGAACAGGGGCTGCACCTATCGTTGCTGCAATAGCCCATGAACTTGGTGCTTTAACAATTGGTGTTGTCACAAAACCCTTCCTTTTTGAAGGTGCCCAGAGAATGGACAGCGCTGATAGAGGACTTGAAGAATTAAAAAGAGAAGTGGATGCTCTTATTACTATTCCAAATCAAAAATTATTAGAAATAGCTGATGAAAAGATGTCGATCCTTGATGCCTTCAAGGTATCAGATAGTGTTCTTCACCAAGGGGTCCAAGGAATATCTGATCTTATTGTTATGCCAGGTCTTATAAACGTGGATTTTGCAGATGTTAGAACGATTATGAAAAATGCAGGATCAGCATTGATGGGTATAGGAATTGGTACTGGTCAAAACAGAGCAGTTGAGGCTGCGAAAGCTGCTATTTCATCTCCATTACTTGAGGTTGATATTGATGGTGCTACGGGAGTTCTTCTTAGTATCACAGGTGGTATGGATATGGGTATGCGAGAATTAAATGAAGCTGCAAAGGTTATAAATGAAGCTGCAAGTTCTGATGCTAACATAATCTTTGGTGCCACCATTGATCAAAACATGTCGGATCAAATAAAAATTACTGTTATAGCAACAGGGTTTGATGGGGACATAGATATAGGATCCCAGCTTGGAATGAGTGACCGTCCAGCATTTGCTAGAAAAGATGTTACTTCTCAAGAGCCTGCAAGTTCAGTGGAAGCCACCACCGTGCAGGAAGATACAGAACCTATGGTTAACATACCAGAGGTAGAACCCGAAACTGATGAAGAGAGAAAATACGACATACCCGCATTTCTTCGTGGTAGATGATAGAGTTGCCTAGTAGCAACGCTTAACCTATAATCCTTTCGATTGTATTCACATAAACTTTCTATAGATGTTTTATGGAAAGATTTTACCAAGATGAAGGAGAAGAGTATGAGGACAGGAATAGCTATTTGTGTTTTGGCAGTACTTACCGCAGGTTTGAGTTGGGCGGTGTTGAGATTGCGTAAGGATGTTTTTCACCGTGAAGGTACTCATTGGATAGTTCGATTTGGTTTCGATATATTGGTTACCTTGGTTCAATTTCTTTTACTTGTCCTTTGGTCTGCCTGGAGTGTGGAATATAAAACGGAAGCTTGGATAGTGCTAGCGGTAGGCGTAATTTTGCTGACTGCCTCGTTATGGTTATGGGATATGTTTGGTTTCCCCAATGAGCGCGTTGCAGAAGCGGCTGTCTCTGCTAAGTATGGAGATCGTCATGTGTATTACGCTCTCCGGATAGAGAACAATAAAATTGCTGTTGGAACCTCAGAGGGGATAGAGTATGTGTATTTGGAGGGCACCAATGCGGGCACAATTGGTACCAACCTGGGTGTCCTTTTCACTTACAAAAAAGCAACTAGAGGGCGTTTCATTATCGATTTAGCATGAAACTTTCTCTTCCTAAAGGACACAAATCTTTGTGTCCTTTGGTCTTTTTTCACCTAAAAGTATTGCATGTTAATTGTTAATGTGTTTACATTAGAAGGTAAGAGAGTTCCGGATTTTCTCGGATCTCTTTTTTCGTTGTATAAAATTTAATAAAGATTCCAGTAGACGATAATCTTATGCTGGGCAGTGAAAGCTTATCGCCTCTTGTGAATCTTCTGCCTGATGATGTTAGGTTTTTTGTTTTTAAGAACCTTTTTTTAACCTCGGTGGGGCAATTAGGAGTAATTCATGTTTAAACGAATTAAGAAAAGAGATGGCAGGATTAGGAAATTTGATCCTGATAGAATTACCGATGCAATAATGAATGCTGCTACAGTTACTGGTGAATTTAAGGAACCCACTGCTCAAAGAATTTCTACTAAGGTAGTAAAGATTGCAGAAGACACATTAGAAACAAAGACACCCACAGTTGAACAAATCCAAGATATTGTAGAAGATGTATTATTATCCTCAGCGTACAAAGCCACCGCCAAGGAATATGTTTTATATAGAGATAAGAGAAGACAAATCAGAGAACTTGGTAATTTGCAAAATATTGAACTCATTGATAGTTATTTAAATAGACTAGACTGGGAAGTTAAAGAAAACAGTAACATGGCTTACTCCCTGCAAGGTCTTACAAATCATGCCCATTCCAGTATTAGTAAAGCCTATTGGCTAAACAAAATTTACAATGAAGAAATAAGAGGAGCTCAGTATTCAGGGGACTTCCACATTCATGATCTACAACTTTTGACTGTGTATTGTGTCGGTTGGGATCTTTATGACCTGTTAATGCAGGGTTTTAGGGGTGTTGTAGGTAAGATCGAAAGCAAACCACCTAAGCATTTCGGAACAGCTCTTGGTCAGGTAGTAAACTTCTTTTATACCCTACAAGGTGAATCTGCAGGTGCTCAAGCATTATCCAACTTTGATACTTTGTTAGCACCTTTTATTCGTTATGATAACCTCACTAGAAAAGAAGTTAAACAAGCTCTTCAGGAATTCTTGTTTAATATGAATGTTCCTACACGTGTTGGTTTCCAAACACCATTTACAAATGTAACTATGGATTTGGAAGTACCAGAAATATATGCGGATCAACCTGTTGTAATTGGTGGCGAACTTAAGAAAGAAACATATAAGGAGTTTCAAAAAGAACTTGATCTACTAAACAAAGTATTTTTGGAGCTTTTGGTTGAGGGTGATGCAAAGGGTAGAGTTTTTACCTTTCCAATACCAACATATAACATAACTGAAGATTTCAACTGGGAGAATAAGAACTTAGATCTTTTGTGGGAAGTAACGGGCAAGTATGGTATTCCTTACTTTAGTAACTTTGTTAATTCTAGTCTTGACCCTGAAGATGCACGCTCTATGTGTTGTCGTTTGAGAATAGATAACACCAAGCTTAAACATCGTGGAGGTGGTCTTTTCGGTGCTAATCCTTTAACTGGATCAATTGGTGTTGTAACTATGAACCTACCTAGAATAGGGTACATAGCAAATAATGAAGAAGAATACTTTGAGTTACTAAGACAGAGAATGGATTTGGCAAAGTCTAGCTTAGAAATAAAGAGAAAGGTACTTGAAGACCTAACAGAAAAAGGACTTTATCCTTATACAATGTTTTATCTAAGAGCAATAAAGGGCCAACATGGTAATTATTGGACAAACCACTTCTCAACAATAGGTTTAGTTGGTTTGAATGAGTCTTGTCAAAACTTTCTAGGTAAAACGATAGCTGAAGAAGAAGGCAATGCTTTTGGAGTAAAGGTTCTACATTTTATGGAAGGTGTTTTAGATGAGTACTATGAGGAAACAGGCCATCTGTATAACTTAGAAGCAACACCTGCTGAAGGTACTTCTTATAGACTTGCACAAAAAGATAAAGATCTATATCCAAAGATCATAGTTGCCAATGAGCTAACATGTAAAGAAGGTGGAGCACCTTTTTACACAAACTCTTCCCAACTACCTGTGAATTACACAGACGATATATTTGAGTCTTTGACCCTACAGGATGAGCTACAAACAATTTATACTGGTGGAACTGTTGTTCATTTGTATGCTGGGGAACGTGTTATTGACAAGGAATCAGTCAAAAAGCTTGTACGTACTGTATGTAATGAATATAAGCTGCCTTATTTCAGTCTTACGCCAACCTTTAGTGTTTGTCCTGAACATGGCTATCTCACAGGGGAGGTTCCAACATGTCCTACCTGTGAAAGCGAGTGTGAGGTTTATTCAAGAATTGTGGGTTATCTGAGACCTGTTAGCCAGTGGAATGCTGGTAAACAAGCAGAGTTTCTACTTAGAAAAACGTACAATGTTCCTCTCTCTGAAGCTCTAAAATAAGTGATCATTGCAGCTTTACAAAGAACAACACTAATGGACTTTCCTGGTAGGGTATCTGCCCTTGTATTCACTGGGGGATGTAATTTTAGATGTGATTATTGTTATAACGCAAATATTCTAGACATTAAAAACATTAAAGATCCTATTTCCGAAAAAGATTTCTTTATCTTTTTGGAAGATAGGGTAAACAAACTATCTGGAATATGCATCACTGGTGGTGAGCCCACCATTCACTCTGACCTAGTACCCTTTATAAAAAGGATTAAGGATATGGGGTTTGATGTGAAACTAGATACAAATGGTTCTAATCCCACTGCATTAAAGGAACTTCTGGATCAAAACCTTCTTGATTATGTGGCTATGGATATTAAAGGACCACCAAATAGGTACCAGGAAATAACAAATAGTAAGATGCCTTACGAAAGGGTTAAGGAAAGTATTGATCTGCTTTTAAATTCAGGTATTGATTACGAATTTAGAACAACTGTGGTAGAAGGACAGCTTAATAAGGAGGATTTTGAGCTTATTGGGCCTGAATTGAAAGGGGCTAAGCGCTATTTTTTACAAAAATTTGAACCCATAAATACACAAAACCCTAAATTCCTATCAAGAGAGTCTTATAGCGATGAAGCGATGCTTGGTTTTAAGAACATACTTGATGCTTATGTCTCTGAGTGTCTAGTGCGCTAGTTTATTTATTTTCAATTTTAGATTAATTATGGTTAAATAGGCTATGGCAATTATTACTAGTACTAAAGTTATAATTATTAAGTAGAGACGGGGTCCCTTGGACTTCCGTTGACCCCTTATTGTTAAGGGGTTTTTTTATGCAATAATTAGAAAGAGCTATGTTTAATGAATTAGAGTCAGCACCTCAATTTGCTGAAAACGAAAAGAAAATAATCAAGTATTGGGATGACATTGGTGCTGTTGAAATGCTAAAGGAAGCACGTAAGGATCGTGAGGAAAAGGTTTATTACGATGGCCCCATAACAGCAAATAATATGCCTCATTACGGACATGCTATTACATGGACTATGAAAGATATTGTTCCAAGATATTGGAGTATGAAAAACTACTATGTTTCTAGAAACATGGGTTGGGATTGCCAGGGGATTCCTGTTGAATATGAGGTAGAGAAAGCACTTGGTTTAGAACATAAAGAAGATATTGAGAAATATGGTGTAGACAAATTTAATGCCTTATGTAGAGACTCCGTTTTTAAGTATAGAGATTCCATCTTTTATTATGAAAAACGTGTAGGACGTTGGTTTGATGATAATGATATGTATTACACCATGGATAAGGATTTCATTGAGAGTATGTGGTGGTCTTTAAAGGAGCTATACAAGAAAGGTTTACTTTATGAGGGTCATAAGGTAGTTGCTTATTCCACTCGAGCAGGAACATCACTTTCAACACATGAGGTTACAGATGGCGGTTATAAGGAGGTAGAAGATCCTTCCATAACCGTTAAGTTTAAATTAAAAGATGAAGAAAATACTTATTTTCTTGCTTGGACTACAACTCCTTGGACAATTCCAGGAAATCTGCTTCTTGCTGTAGGCCCTAAGGTTAAGTATATAAAGGTGCAAAGTGAGAATAACTTTTACATTCTTGCTGAAGAAAGAGTAGAAGAAATCTTTGAAGGCAAAGAATATAAAGTGGTTGAAGAAATGTCAGCAAAGGATTTAATTGATATCGAATATATACCTCCATTTGATCATTTTGAAGATAAAAGGAAGGAAGGTTTGTTTAAGGTAATTTCATCCCCCCATGCAACAACTGAAGAGGGAACGGGAATTGTGCACCTTGCTCCATATGGTGCGGAGGACTTTGAAATATTTATGAATATGGGTATTGAACTGTTTGATTATCTTGATGATACCGCCAATTTCACGAGTCTAATTCCTGAATATGAAGGACAGTTTTATAAAAAAGCCAACAAGCAGATATTGATAGATTTGGAAGAT
>CAZTXE010000012.1:0-12160 GCA_964617305.1 uncultured Candidatus Saccharibacteria bacterium
AAATTAGCAGTAATGTCTTCCAGATTTATGCTACCGGGTGCAAAACATAAGTTTATTTTGCAGAGAAAGCTTGCATCAGTAGGAATTACACTGCTTGCTAATTGTTTTTTACGGCTGGGTATGTTCATACCTGACATGGCTTCTGGTTATGAAGGGTATAGTTCGGTTTTATTAAGGGAGGTTTACGGCGCGTGTCCCTGGCAACAGTGGTTAACACTAAAGAGCACAACAACTCTGATTAACACAGAATTACGAGCAAAGGTTCTTTGGAGTCTGCTCGCCTGTAATAAAGATCAGAAAGAAAATGTGGTCCTTGTTCCGATTGTTTTTGGTGACTCACAAGGGGCACCCTTCCCCTCTGCAGTTGTTGTTAAGGCTTTAAAAGGATTTTGGGGTTTGATTATAGCTAGAAATCCTTTCATTAAAAAAATCAGAGAAGCTCAAACTTAGCCCCATTTGAGCTTATCTTTTAACTCACAGTTTTCTATTTGAAGCGTATTTTTTACTATTTCCTATAGTTAGACAATTTCACCTTATGTGGCATAGTATTAGTAGCAGTATGTGTGGTATTTTTGGATTTATAGAAAAACAAGAAGGTAGTATTTCTAACAAACAAGAGTTACTGGAAAATTCTACTAACTTAATGATTCATAGGGGACCTGACGACGAAGGCTATTTTTTGGATAGCGTCTGTGGTTTAGGGATGCGCCGTTTGTCAATTATTGATTTGGCCCCAGATTTGTACCCCTTTATTAGTGAAGATGGCTCAAAACATCTTATATTTAATGGTGAGATTTATAATTACACGCAACTTAGAGAAGAACTTTCTGCTAAGGGTTATCAATTCAAAACAAATTGTGATGCGGAGGTTATCATACATGGCTTTGAGGAATGGGGAGTTGATGTTTTACAGAAACTTAGTGGTATGTTTGCTATTGCTATTTGGGATGCTCGCCGTAAAGAGTTATTTCTAGCGAGAGACCGTATAGGTATAAAACCTCTGTATTTTATTAATGATCCAAAGTATTTTTTCTTTTCCTCAGAAGTGAAACCCTTTCTTTCCCCAAACTTCTCGTATCTTGATAAACGTCTTGACGAAAACCTAGTACAAGATCTTTTGGGTTTTATGTTTTTACCCCATTCCGATAAAACGATAATAAAAAGAGTGCACAAACTCTCTCCCGGATCTTATATGTTAATAAATAAGGATAGTTTACAAACAAAGAAGTATTGGTCTTTAGGAGACGTGAAAAGAAATACAAATTTATCCTTTGATAATGCCGTTGATCATTTAGATGAGTTGTTAAATGAAACCGTGGCATCTCATTTATTATCAGATGTTCCTGTGGGAGTACTCTTATCTGGTGGTTTAGATTCTAGTTTGTTAACTGCAATCGCTGCTAAAAACAAGACACAGGGTCAAATTAACACTTTTACTGCAAGGTTTGATCATAAATTTGATGAAAGTGCCAAAGCGAGAGCAGTAGCGAAGCGTTTAAACACTAATCACACTGAGCTGTTTATAGACACGAAGGGCATTAATACTAACATCGAAGATCATATTCATCTGTTAGATGATCTGTCTTCATTTGATGGTGGTATCTTTAGTACAAAACTTTTATGTGAACAAATACGAAAGAAGGGAATAAAGGTTTTACTTTTAGGGGAGGGGGCTGACGAGATATTTGGTGGCTATTCTTGGTTTGGTTTATCTCAACTTCCTTTTAGTTTATTACCTTCAGTTATTAGAAATGCATTGTATTACTATGCTATATCAAGAAATCTAAGTGTTGATGTGTTTCGGTATTTAGGTTTGTGGAATTCCCTTATCAAAGACCCCTCTGATACTTTCTCTGATATCACTCGCGCTGAGGTTGAAGCCCAACTTCCCAATCATTTGCTTATGAAAGTTGACAAGGGAACTATGTCTTCCTCTATAGAGGCCCGTGTTCCTTATTTAGATCATAAAGTGGTGGAATTTGCTTATGCATTGCCAAGAAAATACAAACTAAAAGGATCTTATTTCCAACCTTCAAGATCAAATGAGAAATATATTCTACGTGAGGTTGCAAAAAGGTACTTGCCCAACAAAGTTGCTATGCAAAAAAAGAAAGGATTTCTACTTCCAATGAAGGAGGTACTATATGCTGATATCGATAAGGTTAAGCATTATGTCTTAGCCTCCAATTCTATTTCCTCAAATATCTTTTCCAATAATTTTTTGGAATCTCTATTTTCTGAAAATACACGTAGTATTATGGGTATGCAGAAAGAGTATTTCCTATGGAGAATATTTATGTTGGAAGTTTGGGCTGCCGAGAATAAGTTGAGCTTATGAAGACAAAAATAGATTTTGTAGTTTTTATACATCGGATAGTTTTTGGAGGTGTGTCTAAAAAGGGTGGCTTAGATATTCTTATTGATCATTTTATTAATGATGGTAAGACCGCTTTATTGATAGAGTTTCCTCTGAGTCCCTCACAGCGCGATGAAATAGTAGTTGCCACCTATTCCAGTAAAGGTAGAAAGGTATTACATCAATTTAGACTTCCCTTAAAAAGTAACGTTTTTCTTTGGGTTTTGGAGCCTATTATTTGTACTTTCTATGTGCTTAGGTATGCTTTGTTTTCTAAAGTTGTTATGACATCTGACCCTTTAACCAGTTTTCCAGCTGTGTTTCTA
Source organism: uncultured Candidatus Saccharibacteria bacterium (assembly GCA_964617305.1). GTDB lineage: Bacteria > Patescibacteriota > WWE3 > UBA101185 > UBA10185 > CAZTXE01. The sequence goes on from CAZTXE010000012.1 coordinate 2,683, forward strand.
AGAAAGATGGGACTACTAAAGAAACACTACTACCATTTCATAGATTATTCTGAAACCAGGTTTGACAACAAATTGCTTGATTTTATTTATTTGAAGTTAATGTTATTTGGCGTTGGGCACGCTGATCTTGTTGGTTGTGTTACCAAGAGAATTAAGGACATTTTAGAGTCAGAGGTACCTTTTTCGCGTTGTGTACATATTCCCAATTCTTTTGATTTTTCTTCTCTAGATGAATGTAGGCTCCCTTTTGATAAGAGAACTAAATACTCTTTGGTGACCTCAGTTTCTTACGTATCCGAGAAGTACCTTGTAAAAGAATTAGTAGCTACTGTTAAGGCCTTAAAAAAAGAGTATCCCAAAGTGACTTTGACAGTGATAGGGGATATCACTTCTTTTCCTAAGTACGTATCTTCTCTACAAAGATATATTTCAAAGAATAACTTAAAAGATAATATTATTTTCACAGGTTTTATACCAAAAGATTTAAACTTAGGGTATGTTAGCAAGGCTCATATTTCTTTGGCTTTCTATAATCCTTTATATTCTCACGTGAATTACGGTGATTCATTGAAGATTAGAGAGTCTGTCACTCTGGGCGTGCCCGTTGTAGCTGATGATGTAACAAGTACTGCGGAAGAAATGGTAGAAAATGAAGCAGGCATACTAATACCCAAGATGCGCTTACTGGAGGAAAGCATAAGAAAGGTCTTTAATGATGACCTACTGTGTGAGAAATTATCTAGAAATGCTTTGGATTGGGCTAAGAAAACTGACAAGAAAAAAATGATTTCAAAATATTTGGATTTTTTTAATGATTGATTTTTATAAGAAAAATGAATACAGAATCTATAGGTATCTTTCCTTGCTTTTAGGGCTAATCCCTCTTATTTGGCTTAGAGGGGATATTATTGCAGGTGAGGAGTTCTATGCAATTAATTATGCTCGTTGGGGGGAGATCTTTGCTAACACTTGGGCCAACACTGTTAACTATGGTCACGTAAGTGTTTTAGTGCCTTTTCGTTTTCAGGGATATGTTTTTTCTTTGTTTAAGGCTTTAGGTTTTAGTGTTTCCTTTGGTCAAATCCTGTGGTATTTTTTGACCCATTCTTTAACTGCATTGTTTTTCTACCAACTCGTAAGGACTATATTTAAGGGTAAGAAAGTTCCAGGTTTTGCATTGTTTATTGCTACAGTTTTTTATACTTACAATCCTTTTTTCTTAAATATCGCAGTTAACATGTCTCCTCCTAGATTGTTATTTATGTTTCTTCCTGTTGTTTTGCTATTTATTTATAAACATTTTCTTAGTGGAGCTTCTAAGTATTTATTTTATCTAGCAGTATCTTTGTTTTTTGCGTCACCCATATTTGTAAATTTACCTGCGGGAAGTGTATTTCTTTTTCTAATTTATTTTTATTTTGTTTATAAACATTTCTTTATAAAAGTTTCCTTAAAGAATTTTATAAAAGATACATTTCTTTTTACAATATTTTTTCTTTTACTAAATCTTTGGTGGTTGATACCTACATTCTCTAGTGTTTTATTCTCTGTTGGATCAATTAAGTCTGGTGCTGATCTGTACAGCTTTGTATCTTCCACCCAGATTTATGAAGTGTTTAGTCAGTTTGGTAGTTGGGCCTTTAATTCCAAATTAAATGATAATTATTACTATTTCCCATATCATAAGGGTTACTATTATTTTCCGTTAGTGTTTTTAAGGCAATTACCTCATTTCTTTGTTTTGTGGTCCCTCTACCATTTAATTAAAAAGCCTAAGGATACAAAAACTCCTTTTTATTTATTTTTAGTTTTTGTGTACTTCATTTTTCTTTTCCTAGCTAAGGGAACCTCCGGTATTGCTGGGGATTTGTATTCGTGGATGTTTAGTAACATTCCTTTCTTTTGGGTTTTTAGAGAGCCTTATGCAAAATTTATGCCTCTTGTGTCTTTAACTGGTTCTGTATTAATGGTGCTGGGAATGATTACTTCATATGATTTACTAAGGTCTAAAAAGGTAAGTTATTTAAATGCTTGGTATTACCCTTCTATCTTTTTGATTGTTTTGCTAATCATAGGGCCTCTCTTGTCCAGGAAGGTTGTTTGGCAGATAAATGATGATTGGATACGTTCCTATGTTGTTGAAATTCCAGAGGAGTTTGAAATGCTTGATACTTCTTTGACTAGTAAGGGTAATTATTTAGTCTATCCGTCTAAAAACTTTTCTGATAGACATTTTTGGCCTTCCGGTTATGTGGGTAATGCTCCCCTTATGTTTTCAAATGCTAAGCAACTTAGTATTTCACCAGGGTATATAGCCAATCCTTTTGTGGAGGATTCTATTGCAAACATTATTTCAATTATGCTTAATGATCCGGCAGCTTTCTTGGAAACTGTGGCTCGTTACAATATATCAGGACTTCTTTTCCAGAAAGATATTTATTCACCTTATGTTGGGGATTTTTCTCATATTGATGTTTTGTATTCTGATTACAAAATAACTGATAATGACTATTACAGTGTTTTTGAGTTTGGGAATGAAAACCTTGCAGCAGCTATCCCCGCATCAAAAGTGACTACCGTTGAAACGTTGGATCATGGAGTACTAGAAAGTATATTTAATCCAGATATCTTTACTGTGTACTCTAAAAAAGATGTAGTTGACCCCTCCTATATTATTAATTCTGGTGAGGATGAAACAAGCACCTTTGATTTAACTAATGTTATTCCAGGTAGTTATAAAATGTCTATTTGGCCTAACGATATACCTATTAATGAAATTGCTTTGGATAAAACTCCATTTATGAAGGATACTATTGATATCAATTCTGAGTGTTGTTCCACTTTGGATGTAGTTCATCAGGAGAGTGTGGATCTTAATCTAGATACCCAATGGTTAGTTAATACAGGTGTTGAATTATTACCTTATGAATCATCTGATAATTCTTTGGTGTTTAGTACTAACCCTGTTTTTTATTATAAAAAAATAGAAGATTTTAATATCAACAAAGATTATTCAGTGACTCTTACAGGAGAGGTATCGTCTGGTTTTGAGGGACGTCTATATATTGTAGAGCGAAATCCCAAAACTAATGAAGATTACATACTTATTGAAAAGAAATTACGTGGGGATTCTTCTAATTGGGTATTTAATTATAAGAGAAGTAATAGACCTTATATTGAAGCAGAACCTCAAAACTACTATGTTGTTATTAATGCCTCTTCAAATAGCCCTTCGGATTTCAGCACTCTTACGGTAGAAGATCTGAGAATTTATGAGGCCCTAGAACCAAAAATAGTCTTATATCCACAGCAGTTACAAAAAGACTCTGAATTAATGCCTATTTCCTTAGTTGCAGACAGAACTTCAGCTGGTATTGTTTGGCTGCAAACACCTGAAATCCTATCCAATGTATTTATTCAATTTAAAGAGGCATATAATCCTGGATGGCTAATGATTTCCTTGCCTGATAGAACCCCATCCATATCAGAGTTTATTAATGGTATCAAACAATCTAGCTTTGCTTTGAATATGGAGGATTACTCCAATACCTGGCATGTTCGTGAAGCCACCTCAAGCAGTGTGTTTTTACTATTGTTTGTTCCTTCTTTGATATCAAATACTTTCTATGTAATTGGTATAGTCACTTCAGTAGGAGGTTGTATTGTTATTTGGGTTAAACATAAATGATAAAGTTACTAATTATAGTTATATATTTTATAGTTCGCCTTAAATATTCAAATGCTTATGTTTGGGTGTTAGGAGTATCCTTTTTAACACTATTTCTGATGGCTTTTTCTGTATTGGCACGAGGGTTTGATTCAGCTACTTTCTTTGGTTCTTATTTATATCTATTCTCAGCATTGTTATTGGCGGAGGCCTTTGTTCGCACCAAGTCCTAAGCAGTTTGTTAGAATAGTCTTACATGTTTAAGTTTATAAAAATAACGGTCATTTCTTTTGCTATCTTTTTTTCCTCCTGGTTTGTTTTATTTAAACTTGGTATTAACACCTTACCTTTACAGTCTGAAGATGTTCTTCCTTCTATATTCTTACCTGCAGCCGTTATAAATGAGGGTACGCTGTATTTGGACTCATATTATGACCTGATGCTATCCAAGTATCCTCACCCCGATGACAAAGACTTTACTAGAGGATTAACACCCTTTTATATAAAGAAGATCGAAGGTGCAGATGGTACTCATTATGCTTCTGCTTTTCCACTTATAACTCCTTTGTTATCCCTTGTTGTTTATTTTATTCCTTTGAAATTAGGTTTACCTGTGACATTTAGTAATATGACTTTACTGGGACATATTTCGTCTGCCCTTATAATTTCTGTATCTGGTGGTGTTTTATATCTGTTGTTAAAGAAGCATTTTTCTTTGAAGGATAGGAAAGCCCTTCTTCTTACAGGTGTTTATTTCTTTGGAACTATAAATCTTTCCCTTTTATCCCAAGGTTTGTGGCAGCATGGAACTGTAGAATTATTTTCAATTCTTGCTTTGTGGTTTCTATTTGAAAGAAAATGGTTTGAAACAGGTTTAATGCTTGGTTTAACTATTTTATCTAGGCCCACCGCCGTTATACTGGTTCCCTTTCTTGGTCTTTTAATAATAAACTACCTTGCAAGGTCCAAAATTGATTTCAAAGGCGGTTTGTTAAAGATAGTTAATTTTGTTTTGGGGTTTGTTCCTTCCTATCTATTTTTTACGTGGTATACGAACAAATATTATATAGATTTATCAAATAATGGTTATTCCGGTCAACTTTTAAATAGTTGGTTATCTCCTTTCCCTGAAGGCTTTCTTGGTATGTGGTTATCTCCAAGTAAGGGAATACTAGTTTATTCTCCCGTTTTATTACTTTCTCTTGTTGGTTTATATCTTGTATTTAGAAAGGGTAATTGGAGGAGGGAAGAAAACCTGAAGTATATAGTGTTTGGTGCCATTGTTGTTTCCCATACCTTGGTTCTAAGTATTTGGAAACATTGGTATGGTGGTTATGGTTATGGTTATAGAATGGCTTCAGATGTAATTCCCTTTATGATACTTTTACTTGTTCCTTATATGAAAAGTGTTATTTATAAGAAGGCAAAGTTGTTGTTTTGGGTGTTATTTACAATTTCTATTATGGTGCAAATACAAGGTCTAATATTTTTTGATAGTATTTGGCATGCCGCTTATGATAGGGGGTTTAGAAATACTTCCTGGCTCTGGTCTATACGAGATAGTGAAACGGCTTTTAATATACGACGTATACTTGTAAAATTAGGGCTATTGGAACGTGCCTGCCCTCAATGTTTACCTTTATGAATGAAAATAATGAAAAATACAATATAATTTGTCTTTCAAACCAACAATGTGAAATCCGCTTCAATACAAACAAAAGAGATGTTCTGGAAAGATTAGCAGGGCAAGGACATAATGTTTTATTTGTGGACCCTCCTATCAACACAGGTAGGCTTTTTTTAAGACAGTTATTGCGTGGTCAATGGGGGCTTAGTAGGATGCTTTCAAGAACCTATCGTGGCAAGGAAGGGGCCTTGGTTTATTCTCCTTTGAAACCAGTACCTAGTGCAAGGGTAACGTCCAATTGGCATATTAAAAAAATTAACAGTTTAATTGAGAGAGAATTTGATACTAGTAAAAAAACCCTTCTTTGGGTGTATCATGTTCAGATTGAGGAGTTAGAAAGATTTGTTGCAGAAATTTCTCATGATGTTTTAATTTATGATTGTGTAGATAATTACACCGCCTTTCCGGATAATAGTCTTTTTTACTCGGCCAATGTATCCAAAGATAAGGTTGTAGAACAAGAAAAAGCATTAACCAGTAACGCTGATGTTGTATTTGCTACTGCCCCAGGTCTTGTAAAGCACTTAAAGAAATATAGGGAAGTTGTTCATTTCACACCAAATGTGGGTGATTATGAACGTTTTGTTAATTCAAAGAGTTATAAGGATCAATTACCCGATGATATGAAGGGTATAAAAAGACCAATATTAGGCTTTGCTGGAGCTATTGATGAATATAAACTAGATAGAGATTTACTTCGAAAAATAGTTTCTGATCACCCTAACTTTAGTTTTGTGATAATAGGTCCAAGTGGTTTGAAGGATAAAGACGCTACTAAGGAAGATCTAGGTTTTTCTGATTTTGATAACATTTACTTTTTAGGAGCTAGACCATATGAAAGTTTACCCTATTACTACGGTGGTTTTGATGCCTACATTATTCCTTATGTATTAAGCGATTACACTGTTGGTGGTTGTTTTCCCGTAAAATTCCATGACGCTCTGGCAACAGGAATGCCTGTTATTGTTACAGATTTGCCTGCTTACTATCCCTTTGATGATGTTAGTTACATATCAAAGGACTATGAAGAATTTTCCAGTAATATAAAAAAGGCTTTTGATGAGGATTCTCCCGCTTTGGCCAAGAAGAGACAAAAAGTGGCATCTGAAAATAGTTGGGACGGTAAGACCTTGCAGATGCTTGGTCATATTTCAGATTTCATAAAAAGAAAACCTTGACACATTTCCTCTAAAAACATAGCATTAACCCTTGTGTGAAATGAACACAAGTTTTAGGTGAGAGTAAATTATGGAGGTATGTCCAGGCGCTCCGTATGCTGCCTGGGCATAACACTCCTTTTTGAATTAGCGCATATCCCCTTGATTTGATACGATAAGAACAGTATGAAAATACTTTATGCATTAAACTCCGCTCAGCGCGGGGGCATGGAAAATCACACATTGGACTTGGCTGAAGGCATGCACAACAGGGGACATGAAGTACATGTATGGTGTCCCGAAGGCCCTTTGGTTGAAGAGTTTGATAAAATTGGAATTTCTGTAGTTCTTATGGAGATAAAACCAAGTCTTATTGGTTTAGATGTTGATTTACCCTATATCATTGCGCAGAAGAAATTTCTAAAAGATAAAAAAATAGATGTACTGCATTGCCATGGCCTTCGCGCTGTAGGTAGCTCTTTAATTGCAGGCTTTTTAGCAAAGACTCCAATCCGTATTTCTCACATTCATACTCCCTTCTCAGAATGGCGTGTGCCAGGATGGAAACGTTGGCTATACTCATTTAGTTATAGTTTAGCCACAACACTTTTTTCAACTCGAGAGATTGCTCTTACCCCATCAAGAAAAGAAGTAAAGATTAGAGAAGGTATAAAGGAAAGGAAGTTAGAAGTTATACCCAATGGTTTAAGGGTTGAAGACTTTACCTTTACCAATTCTCAGAAAGCAAGTTATCGCGACGAAATACTAACTAGACACGCTCTCCCCGCTGAAACCTTTGTGTTTGGTGTTATAGGAAGACTTAGTGCTGAAAAAGGCACTGATGTACTAATAGATGCTTATGCTAAGTTTTTGGAATATGGTGTTGATGATGCTACTCACTTATTAATTATTGGTGGTGGCCCTCTTTTAGATGAACTTAATGAGAAGATAAAGAGACTTAGCCTTGAGGATAGAATTACTATAACGGGTAGGTATTCCGAAGAAGATAAGTTTAAGTATTTAGCAGCTCTTGATACCTTCACATTTCCCTCCCTGGCCGAAGGTTTTGGCATAGTTTTAATTGAAGCCATGGCAGCAGGCCTTCCCATCATTGCCTCTGACCTTGAAGTTTTACAGGAGGTAGGGGGAAGTATGGTTTGGTTTTTTGAAACAGGAAATTCTGATGATCTAGCGGAAAAGATGTACAACATGTTTTCAAAAAGAGATCGTTTGATCAATCTCTCTGAGGGTGCAAAGAAGAGAGTTTCTGACCTTTATACCCTTGAAAGATTTGTAGCTTCTTACGAAAAACTATATTTAGATTTATTGGAAGGTACTAAATGAAGGTTTTAATGTGGGGAAGGTATGATCTTAGAAATGGTGGGGGTGATGAGATACAAATTGAACAAACAGCCAAAGAACTAAGAAAATTAGGTGTTGAAGTAGATGTTAGTACAACACTAAAAACAGATCCTTCACCTTACGATATTGTTCATTTATTTCAACTTGATTGGATTCCTGAAACATACCTATACGCAAAGAAAGCTAAGAAATATAACAAACCCTTAGTGTTTTCACCTATCCATCACAATGTTTCTGAGGTGAAGCGTTTTGACGAGGAATATTTATTTGGATTTCGTCGTTTTTCCAAATATTTATTCAGAGACCAGCATGCAAGAGACACCTGGAAGAATATCTATAGAGCTTTCTTTAATTCAAAGAAGAGAATACCCACATTGATAAGTATCTTAATGGGCTTAAAGAGACAACATACAAAGACCCTTTCTCTTGCTGACAAAATTCTTGTCCAAACAGAATTAGAAGCAAAAGACTTAGAGGAAACATATGGCGTTACTCTTGATTGGACCAAGGTACCAAATGGTGTTTCTGGTGTGTTTTTAGAAAAGAAAGACTACCCTAATGTTTTAGGATTTGAAGATTACATTTTGTGTGTGGGGAGGATTGAAGCCCGGAAGAATCAACTTACAATTATCTCTGCGGTTGAAGGCTTTATTAAGGAAGAGGATGTTGATGTAAATCTAGTCTTTGTAGGGAAGAAAAGTGTGCATCATGGCGAATTTGTGAAAAAATTTGATAAAGAAGTTGCTAAAAGACCTTGGGTTACATATGTTTCATACACCCCAAATGAGGAAATGCCTGGTCTTTTCCAGCATGCCAAACTTTGTGTTTCTGCAAGTTGGTTTGAGACATCAGGTCTTACCAGTATGGAGGCTTTGTTCATGGATACTAATGCTGTGGCTGCCGGTGATCGCGCTAAAGAGTTTTTAGGTGAGTGGGCATCTTACTGTGACCCGGGCGATATAGATTCTCTTAAAAAAGCTATAAGTACGGAGTATTCCAAACCCCGTCCTATGTTACCTGACACAATACGTAGTATATATACATGGGAAAATGTAGCAAAGAAGACTAAGGAGGTTTATGCCAGTTTTTGAAATCATTGCTCTAATTTTAATATTTGCTTTATCAATTTGGTTGATACACATAAATTTTGATATTGCTTTGACCTTGTTGATCCTACTTTCTGTTTTATTGCACAAGGAATTTTTCAGTATATATCGTTGGGACTTGTTGCCTGTGCGTTTGCTTATGTTGGCCTTCTTTATTGTTTCCCTATTTTCTTTGTATAAATGGTGGAAGCGAGAAGGTTCTTTGGCAAAGATCAGGGCCTTTGTTATGCAGCCCTTTGTAGCTTTATTGTGTTTAATCTGGGTAGTTAATGGTGCTTCTATAGTTTTTTCCAAAAATCTTACTGAGAGCATTCTTTTATATGCTTTCTTTACAACAATTGTAAGCCTTGGAATCACATTGTTTGTGCGGTTACAGGGACATCCGGACAGGCTTATGAAACTGATTAAGTTCTATATATATGTTTTATTTGGTCTTACCCTGTTTGGTTTTATTCAACTGGCTGTTTATTTAAAAACAGGGTTTATATTTGGAGCTTTG
>CAZTXE010000013.1:0-12043 GCA_964617305.1 uncultured Candidatus Saccharibacteria bacterium
ACGGTGCCCTATGCTATCATAAATTTATGAAAATACTAATAACAAGAAAGATACCAAGAGCAGGTTTAGAATTACTTAGAAAACACCCCCAGATAGAAATTGATTATAGGCAAGGTCCCCCACTTAGTGAGGAGGAACTTATGGATGCAGTAAAGGATTGTGATGCAATAATTCCAGTCATTCCAGACAAAATAAATGAAAATGTACTAAGAGCAGGTAAGAATCTTAAACTTGTAGCAACATACTCTGTTGGATATGACCACATAGACCTAAAGGTGGCAAATGAACTAGGGATTTATGTTTCAAATACACCAGGAGACCTTACAGAGGCTGTGGCAGAGCACTCAATGGCACTTCTCATGTCCGTAGGGAGAAGGATTGTTGAAGCAGACAGATTCACACGTGGAGGGAAATATGAATACTGGGATCCAATGATCTTTTTGGGCCCAAGGTTCACAGACAAAACACTTGGAATCATTGGATTTGGTCGGATAGGTCAACATTTTGCAAAACTAGCAAAGAATGGATTTAACATGAACATCTTGTACAACGACACGAACAAACATCCAGATGTTGAAGAAGAATATGGAGCAACATTTGCAAGTCTAGAAGACCTACTTGGTAAATCAGACTTTGTATCCATACACGTACCACTATTACCTGCAACAAAGCACTTAATAACAGATCGTGAATTTAGATTAATGAAACCAACAGCCTATCTGATTAATACAGCAAGAGGCCCAATAATTGATGAGGATTCACTAATTCTTGCTCTAAAGGAAAATTGGATTGCAGGTGCTGGAATTGATGTTTATGAAGAAGAACCAAACATCCATGCAGGATTAAAGGAACTTGATAATGTAATCCTTACACCACACATTGGTAGTGCTACAAGAGAAGCAAGGATCGAAATGGCAAGAATGGCTGCAGAAAACGTAGTTGAGGTTTTGATAAGTAACAAACCTCCTGTCAATTTAGTTAACAAAGATATAAAAGACCCAAGATGAAAAACATTATCCAAAGAAACAAGATCGTAGCTTACTTTGGAATAGGATTAGCTGTTCTATTCATCATAGCGATTTTCTTTGGAGAACAAGAGGGAGGTCTTACGAGACTTGCAGAAATAATCATTGTTGATGAGAAAAAGGATGATTCAGAACCTGTGGAAACACAACAACCACAAGAACAAGAAGAACTTGATAATATTCCTCCTCCTAAACCAATAGTAGATGAAGCAGAAGAACTAGAAAAGAAATTGACTAAATCTGTACAAGAAAAAATTGATAGTCTTCCACCAATTGTATTCACATTTACAGAAGAAGGCTTTTCACCAAGAAGTGATGAAGCAGTGCGTGGACAAAGAGCAATTTGGGTAAACAATACAGATAGGCAAATACTAATCAAAGAACTTATTAAAAAACATGAGGAATTTTCAACAGGCGTTGTAATTGAACCTAAGGGGCTATATGAAATGACACTACGTGCAACACAATTCTGGACATTCAAAGAGATTGAAAGTGGAAAGATAGGAAGAATTCTTATCTACGATCAAGCAAAGGAATAATTACTCAAGCATAAAAGCTGATGGACAAATCTTATTTAAAACACATTCCTCACAATTAGGCTTTCTTATGGCTGTACACACATATCTCCCATGAAGCACCATTGCTCCCGACATATGTCTCCAAGTATCCTCCGGGAACACCTCCATAAGATCACGCTCAACCTTTACTGCATTCTTTTCATTAGACAGCCCTAATCTATTAGATACCCTAGTAACATGTGTATCTACTACAAAGCCTTCTCCAATATCCCAAAGTTCCTGTTGAATAACGTTAGCGCTCTTTCTAGCAACACCAGGTAACTTAATTAGATTTTTAATATCTCTAGGCAAAGCACCATCAAAATCTTCAATAACCATTTGAGCCATCTTAATGATCCTTCCAGCCTTACCCTTGTGAAAATTCACTCCATGGATGTCACTCTGCATTTCTTCTAAATTAGCATTAGCAAAGTCTTCCCAAGTCTTATATTTCTTAAATAACCTCTCATTAACCTCATTAACCTTCTTATCTGTAGTTTGAGCAGACATAGTTACAGCAATAGAAAGCTGCATTTCATTCTCATGGTTTAATTCAGTTTTAGGATTGGGATGCTCCCCCTTTAGTAACTCCGCTACCTGTTTTGCTAGTTCTTCTTTATGCATAGTTCAATTATAACAGGGGGAGTTGCGCACTTGGATCAACTTGGGAGTCTTTTGACACTTCAAAACCAAGCCTTTTTATCAAACTCTTGAAATTGTATCTTTGAAGTACATCTCTTACTGCAGCTCTATTAAATTCAGTATACTTACACTCTTTTAGATCTAAATCAAAAGGAACATCTGTAACTATTGTTGCAAGATGCTTGCTCATCACAGCTTCTTCAGCACTGTTTGCAAGTTTTGTCTTTAGTGATTCTGGAGTAATGTTTGCAATATTTTTATAAACTTCTTCAATATTTGCATATTCTTTAATAAGTTTTGTTGCAGTTTTATCTCCAACCCCCCTGACCCCCGGGATATTGTCACTGGGGTCCCCCCTTAGAGCTTTGTAGTCAATAATTTGCATAGGTTCCATATCCATTCTAGCTCTAACCTCATCTGGACCTACCCATTCAACAATATTTCCCTTACCAGGCATCATTATGGTCACATCTTCATTAACTAACTGCCAAAGATCTCTATCATTTGAAACTATAATCATCTCAACATCTTCATCTACTTCTTTGGTTATTGTTCCAATAATGTCATCTGCTTCATACCCATCAACAGTAATTTGTTTGATACCAAATGCACTTAGTATTTCCAACACCTTTGGAATCTGCACAGCTAAATCATCTTCCATAGGTTTCCTATGTGCCTTGTAACCTGTAAAGTCTTCTACTCTAAAGGTAGGTTTTTGACTATCCATAGCAGCAATAGTGTAATTTGGTTGAAGTTGATTAAAAACATTTATTAGCATTGCAGTCACACCATATACAGCGTTTGTAGGACTACCGTGTTCATCTGTGAATGTTTTAGGAAGTGCATGATACGCACGATGCAAAAAGTTAAATGTATCTATAAGAAGTAGTTTCTTTCTTGAATCTGACATAGTCTAGTAATTATAACGTACAAAAAGCCCGGTTAAATGAAATACCGGGCTCATTGGCCTTAGAACGTGGTTTAAGGCAGTGGGATATCCTTACAAGAAACATCGTAAGAAAACTTCAAAGCAATTTCAAGAATTTCGCGCGACGAGGCACTCACAAAAAGCATTTGACCTACATCGCTTTTTCTGTAGGGCACTGTCTCTCGGATATCAATGGTATTGCCAACTACAGCCTCTATAGTATTAAATGCAGGACCAAGCTTGCCGTACAGACACTCGCGGTTGAGAGATATGACAACACTTGCACCACGAAGCCTCTGCAAAAAAACTTTCACTGCCCGTAAGTTCATTTCTCGGGAGGCAAACCACAGGACCAACTTAGGTTTAGACGCTTTCTGGGTAGCCATGAATCACTCTCCTTTTGCAACAAGATTTATTAGGATTTTAATAGATTTATAAATTCTTCTCCTCGAATGGTCTCTTTCTCCATAAGCCTGTCGGCTATGGTATCCAAGGTTTTCTTGCTTTCAGTTAGTATCTTTAATGCGTTATTATAGGAATTGTCAATTATCTTTTTTACCTCAGTATCTATCTTAGAAGCTACATCATCACTATATTCAGGACCATCGTAAAGTTCTCTTGCAAGCCAACCATGCTCCTTGTGACCATTGTAGTTAATTGGTCCCAAATCACTCATTCCGTATTCGGTTACCATTTGGCGAGCAAGTTGAGTTGCACGCTTTATATCATCTGATGCACCAATTGTTAATTCATTAAATATGAGTTTTTCTGCAGCACGTCCACCAAGCATTACTGTAATAAATGAGGTTAGTCTAGTTTGGGTTTCATTGTATCTATCTCTTTCTGGAGGAAATGCGGTGTGACCTAAAGAACTACCTCTGGCAACAATAGATATCTGATGTACTGCATCCATGTCAGGTACACTTGCTGCAACAAGAGCATGCCCTGCCTCATGATAGGCAGTCATACGCTTTTCCTCATCAGTCTGAAGAGTTTTTCTTTCTGATCCCATTGTTACCTTTAAGGCTGCTTCTTCAATATCTTCAGTATCAATTTTCTTTTTACCTTCTCTTGCAGCAAGAATTGCTGCTTCATTCAACATGTTTTCAATATCTGCTCCACTAAAACCGACTGTTCTCTTTGCAATATTCTCAGTGGAAACATCTTTTTCAAAAGGTTTACCTTTCATATGAATTGCAATTATTTCCTCACGATCTTTTAAATCGGGCATCTGAATAGTTATCTTTCTATCAAATCTTCCTGGCCTAACAAGTGCTGGATCTAACATGTCAGGTCTGTTTGTAGCAGCAACAACAATTACATTTGTTCTTTCATCAAAACCATCCATCTCAATAAGTATTTGGTTTAGTGTTTGTTCACGCTCATCATGACCACCACCAATACCCATACCACGTTGACGACCAATGGCATCAATTTCATCTATAAATATAAGGGCTGGCTGTGCTTCTTTTGCTTTTTGAAACAAATCTCTTGCTCTTGCACTTCCTACACCAACGAGCATTTCCATAAATTCACTTCCCGCTACGCTAAAGAAAGGTACACTTGCCTCTCCTGCAATTGCCTTGGCAAGAAGTGTTTTACCAACACCAGATTGGCCTACAAGAAGTATTCCGTTAGGAATCCTTGCGCCAAGCTTTCTATATTTTGCTGAATTTTTAAGAAAATCTACAATTTCAAGTAACTCTGTTTTTGCTTCCTTAATACCTGCTACATCGTCAAATGTTATCTTCTTACCATTCTCTTTATCAAACAAACGTGCTCTGGATTGGCCAAAGGACATAACGTCCCCACTGGCACCCCTCATTTGTCTAAATATGAAAAATAGTATTAGTAATGGAAAAGCAAAGCTCAAAAAACCTGTTAGGACATCACCCCAATTAAATCCTTTTTCAATTGTTAGTTCCCCTGCAATCTTTGATCTATCAACATCATTATTGGATAAAACCTCATCAAAACTCACAACCGCTTCTTTTTCAGAACTAAACTCTGTCCCATCACGAAGCATCACATTAACACGATCCCCTGAAACAGTTATATCTTGAACCTGTTCCTCATTGATGAGACTTATAACTGCACTGATTGATCTTTTGTCTACATTTACACTGGATTCAAATAAACCACCAAGTAATAAGTAACCAATGAGAACAACAAACACATAAAAGAAAACGTTACCAAATATAGATTTTGGTTTACGAGTAGTTTTCTTTTTATTTTTGGCAGGAGACTTACGAGATTTTCTTCCCTTAGTCTGTCTTTTTACTGGTTTTTTCTTAGGTTTAGACTCTTTACCTTTTGCCATAGCCAACGGATTATACTACAAGGTTAAACTCATTGCTTCTTTTACATCCTTTAGTACCTTTTGTACTTCTGTTCTAGTTTTCTCACTACCCTTACGGAGTATTTCTTTAACCTTTTCGGGATCATTCTCGTATTCTGCTCTTCTTTCTCTAATTGGACCTAAGAAGTCATTAAGAGCAACAAAGAGCTTTTCCTTAACTTCAACATCCCCAACCTGGCCCTTTTTATATCTATCTTTCAGATCGTTAACTTCTTCTTTGTTTGGGTTGAAGGCATCGTGATAAACAAAGACTGGATTACCTTCCACCGTACCTGGATCTGTTGGGTGAATACGATTAGGGTCTGTATACATTCCCATAATTTTCTTTTTGAGTTCCTCTTCAGAATCAGAAAGGTAAATACAATTACCCAAAGATTTACCCATTTTAGGGTTACCATCAGTACCTGGAAGACGAGCAACTCTACCAACTAACCCTTCAATTTCCTCAAAGGTCTCCCCGTAGAGATGGTTAAAGCGTCTTACAACCTCATTAGTCTGTTCGAGATGGGGCAATTGATCTTCACCTACGGGAACCAAGGTTCCCCTTACACCCAATATGTCGGCAACTTGATAGATGGGATAATTAACAAAGCCTAGAGAATATTTATCCCCCAAACCCTTAGATTTTATTTCATCTTTAATTGTTGGATTTCTCAAAGCCCGGTTATGAGAAACAAGCATGCTAAAGATTGCTGCTAACTCATATATCTCAGGAACCTCTGATTCTACAAATATAGTCACCTTAGTAGGATCAAGCCCAACGGCTAAATTATCCAAAGCTACTTGAAATGTAGACTCAGCTACCTTCTTAGGATCCTCAACCAAGGTAGTGAGAGCATGTAAATCAGCTAATATAATGAATGTGTTGTATTCTTCCTGTAATCTCACCCTGTTTTCTAAGGTTCCAACAAAGTGGCCAAGATGTAACTTACCTGTAGGTGTATCTCCTGTTAATATTCTTTTTTTTGTTTCCATATTTAATTCCTCCTAGTAACTCTACCTATAGAGTTACAAATAAATAATACATTAATACGTGGGGTATTACGATGCTGTTAGTATCGCCAAAGGAGGGGTATATAAGTTTTTATAACAGTCTGTTTGTTCATAGTTTCCTTTTTGGTGCCGACGCCTGGAGTTGAACCAGGGACCTGACGCTTATGAAACGTCCGCTCTTACCACCTGAGCTACGTCGGCGCGCTTTCAAGAGATATTCTACACCATTAGGAAGTACAAAAAAAACCGCCCTAATGGCGGTACATGTTCAAAGTTTGGTTGCGGGACCCGGATTTGCACCGAGACCTCCAGATTATGAGCCTGGCGAGGTACTATTCCTCCATCCCGCGCTGAACATTCAATATGATAACATCTGTAGAAAACCTTGTCAAAGCGGCAAAATTAGAAAAATAGATCAATCCACATGCGTACATTGGAAACTGGACCAGTATCAACAGTATCCCCAGCCCTATAGGACTCATCACCAAGTACATTTCTTACCACAAATACCTGTTCTCCAGGTCTTACCAAACCCAACTTGTTTCTAGCTTCTTTCTCAATAAACGACTCTGTTTTCTTGTAGGTAAGCTCTTCCTCCAACCTACCACGCTTTTCCTCAAGCGTGACAACATCAGAACGTAGGGTATCTAGTCTTTTACTGCTCTCCATAACATCAAGTGTTGTTTTGGTGAAGTTCACAGCAGCCACAATGAAAAGCACAGCTAATATTATGTGTCTTGTATATCTAGGGATTAGCATTTAACCCATTATAACATCGCAAAAAGAAGCAAAAAGTGATGGGTTGACTATTTACCCTAGTAGGTGGTATTCTATCCCATAGGAAAGTAATATAATTGGTTTTGTAGCTGGAAAGGCTATTTAGGAAATGATTAAACTCGATATTGCCCACAAACAATTTATAGACCATCTTAGGGGCCTTGACAGGTCTCCTTCCACGGTTGTCGCTTATAGTAAAGATATTGAACAATTAACTGAACACCTTTTTAAACAAGGTTTAGAACTAGTTCATGAAATTGAAACCGATCATCTAAAATCCTTCATGGATAAATTAGCCGAACAAGGTTATACAAACAAATCTATTTCCAGAAAAACTAACTCTACAAAAACCTTCTTTAGATACCTTATTACAGAAGAAGTTATTGAACTAAACGCTGCAGACGATTTAAAGCATCCAAAGGTAGAAATAAAAGCACCAAGAATTCTATCTCGTCTAGAATATGGAGCATTAAGAGATGCCGCTAGAGATGATGCTAGAACATTCGCAATTATAGAAGTACTACTTCAAACAGGTCTAAGAATATCTGAGCTTTCAAGCATAAAAATGGATCATGTGACTATTGGTGAAACTAAAACCGATGGAACTCTTCACATTCCAGAAAGACGTAGACACAGCATGAGATCAGTACCTCTTAACGAAGCGGCTGTAAAAGCTATTGTTTCCTACTTAGAGGAAAAACCAGAGGTTGAGAGTTCTGAACACTTATTTATAACAAAAACAGGAAACCCGTTACTTGTTAGAAATATAAGAGCTACATTAACAAGATTCTTTGATAAAGCTGGTGTTGAAGAAGCAACAGTTAATGACTTAAGACATACCTTTGTTGCTCATCACTTAGCTCAAGGTACAAGTTTACAAACAGTTTCAAAGATTGCAGGACACAAAAGAGTGTCTACAACTGAACGTTATCTTGAATATATTGAAAAAAAGACTGAAGACGAAAAAACTGAACTTGGTATCCTATAAATAACTATCTCCAAATCAATGGTGGGTGATCCTGGACTCGAACCAGGGACCGCTCGTGTATAAGACGAGTGCTCTACCGACTGAGCTAATCACCCTCACTACGAGGGATTTTACCATAATATTTAGTATATAAGGTTAAAGTTATTTGATGGTGTAGAAATCTGAAACGTGAAGTCTACCTGTCTGATCTTCTGCTACAAACCTTACCATATGAGGTTTACCGGGTAACAAACCATCAAGACTTACAGCATGAGTTTTGGAATAACTTGCACTGACTTGCTTCTGATTTACATAATCAGGGGATGTCCCATACTCAATCTTTGTGCGCATAGGAGAAGTCGTTTCTAGTGCCAATTCAATGTTTGAGGGAGACATCATTGCATAAGTCATTTTCTTAAAAGGTCCTGTAAACATATCACTGGTCACATAGTAACCTGCAATAACACCAATTACTGAGAGTACAATCACAATTAAAACTAACGCATGTTTTCTTAATTTATGAAGCTCATTCTTCAACCATTCAGTTTTATCATCGGTATTTTGGGCAAGTGTGGTTATTGCATTCATCTTATATATCCATTGTCTAAATTCTAGCAAAATTTACTCTTCCTTGTAAGCCTTGAGTTCACGGCGCTTTTCCCAGTCGGTTCCATCTTTCTTTGACTTCTCTTTCTCAAATTGCCGAATTGTGTCATCCATGGCCTTAACAATTGCTGACTCCAGAGTATATTCATGATCCTTACCAACAACCCGCATACCGCCCATGGCAAGATCAATCTTTACCTCAAAGGTACCCTCTGCATCTCCTCTATTTAAAACAACTCTTATATCAACTAGATCTTCTGGTGTATTAGTCTTTATTCTCTTTAGTAACTTGGGTAGTTTTTGATCTACCAAGGATTTCATACTGTCAGTCATTTGTATGTTGTCTGAAGTTATTTGAATATTCATTTAACTATTATATACGAATCAGGGAAATATCTGCTTATCATTCTCATCAAAGAGAAGAATTGCTTGTGTTGGACATGACTGTGCCGCCATAAAAAGCGTATCATCATCTACATCTAAGGCATCTGCCTTTACCACAGCTATATTATCATCGTTCATTTCAAAAGCACCTGGTGCTACAACTACACAGGTCACAGCACTGATACAGTCTTTGGGCACAACTACAATCTTGTGAATCTTTCTCTTTTCACTATTCGCCATGCTCAACCACTTCATTTAATCTGATAACTAACTCAAGGATTTCATCGTCCCCCATACCGTGTACCTTAGCTCCAGCCTCTACCGAGTCAAAGGAGGCCGCTATACATCCTACACAATGTAAACCATAGTCCAATAGGACTTCCGCAACATTTGGGTACTGAGTGATTAATTGCCCCAGATTAGTATCTTTTGTAATAGGTAGTTTAATTTTCTCGTTCATATTCCTCCAATGCTTGTTCTAAAGCCTCAAGAATCAAAGTAGCACATTTAACACGACTTGTTGTTAATTCTACTCCTAACATCTCTAGTAATTCTTTCTTTTTCAAATCCTTTGCTTCTTTGATAGTTTTACCTTTGATCCAGTCTGTAGCTAAGGAAGAGGAAGCAACACTTACTGCACAAGCAGGGCCATCAAAGGAAACCTCTTCTATCTTTCCATCAATTATCTTTAACTGCAAATCAACGTTGTCTCCACAAAAAGGATTATTGGAATTTATTGTTACACTAGGATTATCAAGCTTACCTCTATTAGCAGGGTTTTTATAATGCTCCATTAGTTGTTCTCTATATAAATCAGTCATTTAACCCAAAACCTTGATAGCTTCATTAATACCATCAACTAGAGCGTCAATATCTTCCTTTGTATTGTAAACATAGTAACTAGCACGAGTAGTGGCAGGAATCTTTAAGGAGTCATGAAGAGGCATTGTACAATGCTGACCTGAACGCACAGCAACTCCTTCCGAGTTTAAAATAGTCGCAATATCGTGTGGGTGCAAATCACCAATAACAAATGAAACTAAACCAGTTCTAATACTGGGATCCTTAGGACCAAGTACCTTTAAGTCTTTGATTTCAGAAAGTTTTTCTAATACATACTTATTAAGTTCTTGTTCATGAGCAACAATGTTTTCGCGACCAATTTCTTCAATATAATCAATTGCGGCAGCAAGTCCCACAGCTCCTGCTACATTGGGAGTACCTGCCTCAAATTTATCAGGTAAGCTTGCCCAGGTAGATTCTTTGTCACCTACGGTATGAATCATCCCTCCACCATATTCATAGGGCTCCAGTTTTTCTAAAAGTTCCTTTCTTACCCATAAGACACCTATACCCATTGGTCCTAACATCTTATGTCCAGAGAAACTATAAAAGTCACATCCTAAATCTTTCATATTAACAGGCATGTGAGGGGCTGACTGTGCACCATCAATAGATACCAAAGCTCCAATCTTTTTAGCTTCTTTACAAATTGTTTTAACAGGTAATATGGTACCCAATACGTTATACGCATGAGAAACAGCAACAAGTTTTACCCTTGGGGTGAGTTTTTCCCTAAACTTGTTAATGGAAAAATTACCTTCTTTATCAAAATCAAAAAACTCAAGTGTGGCTCCTGTGATTTGAGCAAGTACTTGCCAAGGCACCAAATCACTATGGTGTTCAGCTCTTGTAGTAAGAATTACATCACCCTTCTTCAGGTTTTCTACACCCCACTCATAATTAATTCTATTGATAGATTCAGTTGTACCTCTTGTAAAAGTTATTTCAGAAGGCAAGGCACCTACAAAGTCCGCAACCTTCTTTCTTGCTTCCTCGTACATGTCTGTGGCTTCTTCACTTAATGTATGAACACCACGATGAACATTGGCGTTATGATTTTTATAATAATCAGATATAGCATCAATAACCTGAATAGGTTTTTGAGAACTGGCGGCATTGTCTAAATAAACTAGTTTCTTACCATTAATCTTTCTTTTAAGTATTGGGAAATCCTTTATTATGTTTTCTGGGTTAAATTTGGACATTTATTTCCTTGAAAAGTTCACTTGTTACTTTCTCTCTAATCTTCTCATCTTCTATTTTAGTAAGCAAAGACTCAAAGAAACCTTTGAGAATTATATTTAAGGCTTCTTTTTTGGTAAGGCCTCTACTCATAAGGTAATAAAGCTGTTCCTCATTAATCTGGCCTGATGTGGCTCCGTGAGATGCTTTAACATCGTTAGCACTTATCTCTAAAACAGGCTTACATACGTTACTTACACCATTTCCAAACAACAGAACATCATCTCTTAGAAAGGATTTTGTTTGTTGAGCATCTTTTGTAATTAATATTTGACCCTCATAACTAGATTTTGAAGAATCAAACAAGGCTGCTTTTATTTCAACATTACAAGAAGTGTTTGGTACGGTATGTACGGACTTAGTATTTAATGTGATTTTATCCTTGCCGTGTAGGGCATACACAACCAATAAGTTGACCTCAACCCCTCTTTCTTCCATGGTTATTTCTAAATCCACGTTATCCGTTGGTATCAACACATATTGAGTATTATCATCTGGATTCAAAGTGATATTTTCTTGGGAGGTTAGTAATACTGTTTTCATCCCACACTTCCTTCCATTTCCAGCTCAATTAGTCTATTCAATTCAACGGCATATTCCAGTGGTAGTTGTTTAACAACAGGTTCTATAAACCCAGAAACGATTAAACTCATTGCTTCCTCTTCACTAAGACCTCTACTCATAAGATAAAAGAGTTTCTCTTCTCCTATTCTGCTGACA
>CAZTXE010000014.1:0-11971 GCA_964617305.1 uncultured Candidatus Saccharibacteria bacterium
GAAACCACATAGTTGTAATCCAGGGAAACTTCCTCTTCATCAATGGTAGTCTCCGCAGCAGGCTGCGTAGCTTGCGATTCAGGCTGATCAGTTCCAGGAACCAACACAACCGGGGAATCAGAGCTACAAGCCGATAAAAACATCACGCATAAAATAAAACTCAGGTACCAAAATTTATTGGTCTTCATTGGTAATTCCTCCAGGAGAGAGATTAGTTTTATCAGGAGCCTCTGTGGCCTCCTCTTCAAAGAAAATGGTGCGCTTACAGGACTTACCATTTTCAGGGCTAACGCTGTTAACCCCCACAGTAATTGAGTCACGATCTTCATCTTCCTCGGTGATAGTGACTCGTTCATTCACGCCAGGACAGTTCGTGGGGACTGTTATCGTGCAACCAACGCAGTATTCAATCTGCTTGGGATCATTTTTCGACCCGTTGGAGATTACAAGAAAACCTACAAACAACAGCAAGGCAACTAAAAGCCAGCCTTTTGCCAACAAATGGCCAAAACGTTGCAGTAGATTGTGGTCCTCAGTGGATTCAGCAACGGATTGAACTCCCCAAGAGAAGTGATACTTGAAGTCATCCCATTCGCTTGTCGTCCACCGAATCAGGTAACCAAGGCCCAATAGCATAACAGCGGTAAGAAAATCAGAAAAGGTCATGTTCATAGTACTTACCTCTCAGACTTGTTAGGTAGAATATAGGGGCCAATCAACACGCCAGTTATAACGCCGGCAAGAAAAATGACCAATCCTTTTACCCATACAATGGCGATGGCTTCTTTGAACAAACAACCAACGCGGGCGTAGAGGACTTCCTCATACACCAATAAACACTTCGTATGGGAAACGGCACCTTCAGGAGCATGGAAAACTAGACGAACACCAAACAAAACAGTGATCAACCAGTAAAGTCCCCACAACAACCCAAAGATCAAAACGATGGAAGATAAAACGATTAACAGCGACTTGAACGGAGCGTCGTGCCAATTCAGAACACGACCCGTAGCATAAGCACCAACGCTAATACCACGCAACCATTCGAAACTGAAAAACCATTTCATCCAATCTAAAACATCTAGCAGAAAAAATTTCACGGTGAATTCTCCTACTTTCATTTAGATACATCCGGGGGAAGCATGTCATAAGTACGACGTAGCCTCCCCCAGGTTGAATTATTAGTTGTTATTTTCCCGTCGGATGGCATATGTCGCACGCATAACCCAGAAGGTTATGGTGAAAGTTATGGTGTTAGTAATCACCAAAAACGCGACAAATATAAATCCAAACCGAGGGCTAACGTTTTCGGTCCACGAATAAACTGTGTAACCGATATCCGTCATTATTGGGGTCAGCCATACAACAGGGGCGGCCAACCAAGCTCGATCATCAAAATCTGTGGGGGTATTCCAACCAATGGCCCCAAAGAAAATGTAAAGAACAAGCAGAATCCCTACAAGACGAAGAAGCCATACTACCAGGTCAAGTTTGGAAGGACCGGGACGGTTCTCCTCTTGACGAGTGTTAACTTCATTTGTGGTTTCGAACATAATTTCTAACTCATCAGCCATATTGCCCTTCCTTAATTCAAACCAAGACCAGCAAGGCGTGCACGATCGGAAGATGCCTCCGCAACGGCGGTATCAACCTCATCCACGTGATCCTGAGCGGCTTGAATCTGTTTTGTCCTATCAATTTCTGCAAAAACGCTGAAAACACGCTCTGCATAATCATCATAGGTAGAGTTGATAATCCCATAGGCAACCACAGCCTGAGGGTCATCATACGAGTGTGTAATCGGCGGGGCTTCCATATTCTCAAAAACACCACCAGGACCCCTAAGGTCGTTTATTACCATGGTAATGAAATTGGTATGGATGTTAAGAAAGGTCTGCTTGAAAGTAGCGTACATATTGGCGTTGATCAACTTCTTCTCAGCACGAGCCAGAGAAATGAAATCCACCTTGGTCAATAGATTCGCCAGGGACTGATGCTCATATTTTCCCTTTGCTCGACCTTCACGAACAGCTTTTTTGTGTTCCATCTCAGCGGTCTTGTTGATCGCGGCTTCAATGACATCCAAAACAGGAATCGAATGAAGCATACGGTTTACAATCTTTTCCCGACGTCCACGCCCCGTTTTCATGGGTATCGTAAACGAGGGGTCTCCGATCAACTGGTGAGCGTCCACCAGAACTGGGGCCAACTCATTCCACTGCTCAATGGTCCAATCATGGGCATTTTCAGAAGTAATCGAAACACGATGCTCTTTCACACGGAATTTCAACAAAGGCCGACGAATGAAACGTTCTTCACCATCAATTTCCCGTGATTTCAACTTTGCATAGAATTGCAATACTTCAAGAATATCCTTCTTGGACATCGTATTTGCGGTAGTCCCAGACATCAAACCAGCAAGGTAACGATGCTGGAGATTCTCTCCACGGTTTGGTATTACCACCATGGTGAGGATCGGAATTGTGCCTTTCTCATCAGCTTCAGCTTCTAAATTGCTGAAAATACTGGCCAACTCACGAGCGTAATCCACCAAAGCGCGCCACCAAACACCACGATGTCCAAAACCTGTCATGACAACCGACTTATCTAAGGTTTTAACCAAACTACGTAGGCGAGTCTCATAAACAGGATTCACCTTACCCCTCAGCAGGAAATAGCTTGGAATTCCTACCGCTGTGACAGGCATTACTGCAATGGGATAGTCCATTGCCTTGCATGCTTTGCGGAGGATTTGATCTGAAATGATAAGGGTACTTGAACCAGTGGCACCGCCGAAGCCGCCCGCTACTACAAGCATATCAATATCAAACATTTCAAAGGCAACAATCAGATCATTCAACAGATCGATATGTGTTGTCTTGGCAGAACGGGCACGTAACTTGTCGTTAAGTTTGGGATCATCTTCTTGACGATAGTTGGGATTAGGACTCCCATCAACAAACTTTTCAGGACCATAGGTACGACCACGGAACGCCCAAAGCCAACGAAGATAGCCTTTGTAAGGGCTACCACCACCACCTGTGGGATCCACGTGATCATTACGTCGTTCTGACCATTTGTTTTTCTCAATAGTGATCGTTGAGAAAATTTTCGCTCGACCAACCACCAAAACTTGTTTGAAATGGGGGTCGTCAAGTAAAGCGTCCTCGATATCACCAAAGGTCTTAATCGACGCGTAATCCATATAGGCATCAATACTGAAACAGGTAATACCGTCATGCACCAGGCCTTTACGTTCCAGCTCGGCTCCAGAATCAACACGGAATAATATACATTTAGTCTTATCATCAAATGTATCTTCAAAGGAGTCATTGCTTCCAGTCCCAGCAACTAACAACCCAAAGGGCTTGCCAATATACTCAGAGGAACGTTTCAGAATGTCCAAATCAAAACCTTTAGGAAGATCCTTCGCATCCGTCCCTTGCTGAGAAGTCTTAACAACTTCCGAAACAGGGGGTGCCTTGCTCAAATCTCCATTGCGCATAGCTGTTAGACGAGACGTGAGGAGAGACGAAATTATATCCTCCGACTCATCTTCCTCAACCTGCGCATCCCCAAAGGCAGCACGAATAGCCACTTCTAAGTCAGCCAAGATGGCTTCCTTAGTTTCCTTACCTGCCATGTCGATTTCAAAGGCCATAGCCATCTCAACCAACTTGGCCAAGGGATCATCCGCTATCGTCAGCATATAAGCTTCGAAAACATCAGGACCAACAGGTTCTACAGAGAAGTTTGTTTCCTGCACAACCAAATCAATCAAATCCTTTTTTGTAGCTTCAGCAGGAATCGTTTCAATTGGATATTCCAGCAGATGCAAACGCTGATATAGACTGGGAAGAGATTCCCCAGCCAATTCCTTACGAAAACGATCAATCTGCTCTTTAACTGCTACCACGTCGAAATCGGTATGCGCCACAATCAGGTCAATCAATGCTGGTTTTTTAAGACCAACAAGATCTTCCGCAAGGATGTGTAATCCAAGGGCGCGCTGGGTCAAAGCAATCTCCCCAAGCATTTGAAGTTCTTGCCGCAAAGAGCCTTCAGGATCCGCGGCAACACCATAACGAAGAGCGACAAGCATAGCAATTAGAACGGGTTCGCTGGCATCGTCTGGTATATCCTTGATGGGACAATCAGCTGCAATAAGCATCTGGACCAACTCGTTCATGGTCTTACCCTTCAACGAATTCGCAAAGGCTATTCCCGCTTCGGAGGTCAGGTCTGAGGAAGCTACAATCATGTCAATGATTACGTCTACCTCTTTGCCAACAAAATCACCGGGCTTAAGGCCTCCCAGAATACCACGCTGCATTAACGCCGGGTACAGCAGTTTCCCCAATTCTTGGCGCAATAACGTCTCACCATCAGTGAGATCAAGTTCCTTTTCTGCAACTTCAACTTCTTGATCAGCGTTGAACCGGGTAATGACCTCTTCAAGGTCGGTTACCTGGCAAAGCGCCTCCTCCAGTTTGGCACGCGTTGTGAGCTTGGTCCGGTTGGATATATTCGCATATTCCGCACCGACTAATTTCTTCAACTCGGGAACCAAAAAGGGCTTCAACAAAGCAATTATCTTAGGATCTAGCGTAGTCATGTGTTTACCTCCACATATGTTGACTATATTTTTGATTTACACTTAACTCTTACTCACTTTTCACTCTTAATATACTTTGATATTTACTCTTACTCACATAGCACCCTTAAATTAATAAGGATACTCTTGTGTTGTTCCACATGAACAACACCTGTCGGAGAACTCCCACTCCAACTTTCCGCAGCTACAAAATTGCAGCTAAATATCGATACTCAAAGTCTGTCTGTCAAATTCATTCAAAACACGAAAGTGCCAAATTCGACATACGAGTACCGCAAAAAAGGTTGGGGACCTACAATCTATCCGCCCGAAAGCAGTAAGAATGCAGGTCATTTTCCCTTCGCCGGACCGCTCCATAAGTTATACACCGTAGGCAACAGTGCTTTCCCTAAGGGGGTAACCCGACTAAATAAGGGTGGTTCTCCTACGTGGTAGGAAACCCATTTAAACCATTAGTTTTACTTACACGTGCAAGGAAAACTCGATAATTCAAAAGGGTATCCTACCTATTTAATTATCAAGGTACATAAAATAGGCAGAGTATAAACTTATAAGAAGATCGGGAACAAAGGGTAATGCGCAGAATAGTAAGAAACGCGCGGCAGTCCCATCTCCTCTTATTCAGCTTATAGGGTAATGTTATCACCTTACCCCACTTCTGTCAACCTATAGGGTATTGGGGCGGCGCAAGGAACTCTTTAATATAACACTGCGAATAATACAGTAAAAACACCTTGTTTTCGTTGCAGTTATAACAAAAAACAGGGTATTTTCTAACGAACATAGCTTGTTTAATATGCGGGAATAATCTACTGTTAGTTTAATTAGTGCTTCTCCTGTCCAGAAGCACTAAGGACTTATCTTCTACTTCGGTAGAGATTACCAAAAAAACGTTTCTGGGGTTGCCGCTTTTAGTCGCTTCCTTCGGTGCGTTTTTTTGTTTTACGTGTAATAAAAACGGGGAGTTTTAGAGTTCACAAAATACCATCTTACCGGCATCTGTCTGTATTATTCTCGAAACTGTAGCTGTAATGTTCTTTCCTTGCTTATCCTCTGCTCCAACAACAACAATCATTGTCCCATCATCAAGATAACCTACACCTTGCCCTTTTTCCTTGCCCTTTTGAACTATCTTTACCTTTAGTTTTTCACCTGGAAGTACATTTGTTTTAAGTGCATTAGCAAGTTCATTTATGTTCAAAGCTTCTACTCCTCCTGCCTTTGCTACTTTGTTGAGATTGTAATCAAGAGTCATTAGTTTCATCTTGTATTTTTTAGCAAGTCTAACAAGCTCCTTATCTACGCCATCTTTTTTTGAAACATCTCCATTTGATTTAAAAACATATGTATTTCTACCCTTTATACCCTTTACTATCTTTTTGAGATCATTTACCATATCAAGTCCCCTTCTACCTCTTGCTCTTTTTAAATCATTACCACTATCTGATAGAAGGTGAAGTTCATCTAATACTGACTGAGAAATAACAATATCTGAAAATATGAAACCTGTTTTTACAATATCAAGTAATCTTCCGTCAATAAAAATAGATGTATCAAGAATTATTGCACCAGCAAATCTTTCCTTGTTCTTAGACTCATCATCTTTCTTCTTTCTTTTTTCCTTTTCACGTCTAGCAGCAGCCATTCTGCTACTTTGCTCTTCCCAAAATTCAGAAACAATTTCTGTCACGGTCTCTGCAATAAATTCCTCAAACCAATTCTTAATAGACATTCCAATTATTGGAACTGTGTGAAAACCAAAAACAGCAAAGGCTAACCCTATTAGGATTTCTGCAAGGAATCTAACACCAAATATTGGATTATCGTTAAAAAAGGCTGTTGTGGAGATGTTAAACGCGGATATAAAAAATAAAGCACCTAGGGATAATCTAACCAAAAATTTCCAAACTCGTGGATTCTCTAACGTTCTAACTACAACGTTTCTATTTTCATTTTTCTTACCTTGCTTTTTTTTGGCAGGCATATATATACTTTAATAATTTAGTTGGGCAGTTGTCGGCTTCCTTAGAAGCCTTATTACTTTGAGGCTCTCAGCCTGTCGATAGCCTCCTTCACAGATGAAGTTTTTTGAGGACTTACTATATTAGTATAGCCTAATTTCTTTGCCTCAGCAGTTCTTCTTGTTTCATGTGGAACATGACGTAATTCCCCTAACAATCCCGTTTCACCAAAAGCAACAGTTTTCCCATCAATAGATTTATTTAGTATGGAAGATGCAATTGCCATACAAATTGCAAGATCACAAGCATACTCTGTTACCTTAAAACCACCGGCAACATTCACATATACATCTTGATCATCAAGTCTTATATTGCATCTTTTCTCAAGTATCGCAATTAATACCTTTAGTCTATTTACATTAAGACCACTAGCAGTTCTAACAGGATATCCAAATGAGGTTTTTGTGGTTAAAGCTTGTACTTCAAAAAGTATTGGTCTGAAACCTTCCATAACTACGGTTACACATGAACCAGGGGATGCTTTCATTCTTTCTTTCAAAAAGATTTCAGATGGATTTGCGACTTCATTCATACCCCTATCAACCATTTCAAATATCCCAACCTCAGATACAGCACCAAATCTATTCTTTGTCGTCTTTAATACCCTAAACATATGTTGAGCATCTCCTTCAAGATATAAAACTGTATCTACAATGTGCTCTAATACCTTAGGACCTGCAACCGTTCCATCCTTTGTAACATGTCCCACCAATATGAGTGGGACATTAATCTTTTTTGCTACGTTAGTAAGTTTGTTTGCACCACCACGTACCTGACCAACAGAACCTGGTACTCCCATGTATTCACTTGAATCCAAACTTTGAATAGAATCTACAATTATAAGACCTAAGTCGTCACTAGTTTCAATTGTTGCAATTACATCATCAGTATTTGTTATAGCTGCAACAAGTAAATTATCAGCCTTGTACTTCATTCTATCTGCCCTAACCTTAACCTGACTGACACTTTCTTCTCCACAGACATATAAAACTGTTTTATCTCCCATGTTTTTTGCAATTTGAGTTAAAAGGGTACTTTTGCCAACACCAGGTTCACCAGAAAGCAGAACTACCTGACCTGGAACAAAGCCACCACCAAGAACACGATCAAATTCAGAAGAGTTTGAAGATATCCTTTTGATACTTTTTGCTTTTACATTGGATAGTCTAATAGGTTTAGAGACACTACCTCTGGATCTTGTAGTATTTCTTGTTACGGCAATAGCAGTTTCAACAAGGGTATTCCATTCATTACATTTTGGGCACTGCCCTAACCATTGAAGAGTACTGTGTTCACAGGATTGGCACACATACATTGTTTTATTCTTAGCCATAAATATAGTGTAACAAATAAAACCGAAGAAAAAACAAAGAAAACTCCAATTAAATTGGAGTTTTACAGAGGAAAGGTATTGACAAGCAGCAATATACATGCGAATATAAATTTACTAAATCCTCCTGCAAGGGCCAAGGCTGTTTGCAGGAGTTTCTTTAAATAAAGAAATTCCCAAAGTTTATGAAAAATACAATAGTACTAATTGATGGAAGTAACTTCTATTACAAATTAAAATCCCTTGGTTTTAAAAACCTGCTTGATTTCAACTTCTCAGGATTTATTAAGTACCTCTGTAAAGACACAAATACAGCAATATACTATATAGGAAAAATAAGAACGGATGGAACCAGAAAGGCGCAAAGGCTCCATACAGAACAACAACATCTTTTGGAAAGATTAAAAAAGCACAAAGTTCAATACAAACTTGGGTACCTATTGAAAACTCAGGGAAGGTATCATGAGAAAGGTGTTGATGTCCAAATTGCTGTAGACATTCTTATAGCTGCATATGAAAACCTATATAAAAACATACTACTAATTTCATCGGATACGGACATAATACCTGCAATAAAAAAGAGTAAGGAACTAGGGAAGCCAATATCTTACATTGGATTTAAACATCAACCCAGCAAAGCCCTAATTAGAGAGTCCACAGACCACTATCTGCTAAATAAATCCGAATTAAAGCAATTTGTTAAAGCCTAATTTACTTATCTTCTAGTTTTCTCATAGATAAAGCTAGTTTCTGATTATCAGGCTCAACGTTTGTAACCATTGCTTCCACTTCTTCACCTTCTTTTAGAGAACGTGTAGCTTCAGAAACATGGATTAAACCATCAAGACCTTCTTCAAGATTAACAAATGCTCCAAATGGAACAATCTTGCTAACTTCACCTCTAACAACTGAGTCAACAGGATACTTTTCTTCTGCTGTTTCCCATGGATTGTTCTTAAGTTGCTTAACACTTAGTGCTAATTTCTTGGAATCTTCATCTTTACCAATAACCTTTACCTCAATTGGAGAACCAACTGTGTAGTAGTTACCTGGATGACTTACCTTCTCCCAAGCAATTTCACTAATGTGAACTAAACCTTCTATACCATCCATATCTACAAACAAACCAAATGGCATAACACCTGTTACAACACCGTTTAGTACATCATCAACCTTTGCATCTGTATATTTCTCATCACGTGCTTCATCACTGTATGAGGAAAGTGCTTCTTTTTCAGATAGTACTAATCTGTTTTTCTCTTTATCTATCTCAATAACCTTAGCTTTTAGTGTTTTACCAGCCAGGATATCAAGAGATTCCTTAAGTTCAGCTTCACTTCCGGAAGCATGCTTTGCAACATCCTCTGTGAAATGAACTCTATCTAGATGTGAAAGGGGAACAAATCCTCTTAAATCCATACAGTCAACAAGAAGTCCACCCTTGTTGTATTCCAACACGGTAACTTCAAGTACTGAATCATCTTTAAATGCTCGTTCTGCATCTCTCCATGCTCTTTCTTTTTGTGCACGCTTTAGAGATAAAACGATATAACCTTGGTCATTTTCAGCTTGCAAAACATATGCAAGTGCAGTATCACCTGGTGCTAAATTCTTTACAAATTCTTCACTACCTATTTCATCACTCATTACAACACCTTCAGATTTAGCTCCTACATCAAGTAGGATTTCTTTTGGTGTTACATTTACTACTATTCCTTCAATAACATCACCTTGAGTGAATGTTTTCAAACTTATTTCTTGCCCCTCGAGTAATTTATTCATTACCGAGTCAGCGTTATGTATCTTTCTTGCTTTTGACATTTTAACCTTACGTTTCGGGCGAAACGTTTTGCTTTGATTAATTTATTACTTAACTAACTTGTAACAAAGCAATACAATCAGTTAGTTTTGTTTTTCTTAATGCGATCACCTAAGGGAGTTCCTCTACGTCTACTGGGAAACTTCTTTTTTTCTTCTTTTTTTTCAAAAGCTTCTTTAATAGCTGCATTAGATTCCTTCTCTGCATCGCTAAGGCCTGAAGTATTACCATAAGCAGCTCGCACTTCTGGTGGTGTATAACCTTCTGTCATACCAACATTATACATTTGAAAGCAGAATCCCGGCGACGACCTATTTTCCCGGGGTACGAAACCCAAGTATCTTCGGCGCTGGTAGGTTTAACTGCTCTGTTCGGAATGGAAAGAGGTGGGTCCCTATCGCTAGCGTCACCGAGAGTCTGCCTTCAAACATTAAATAACCGAGAGCTTGCAAATAATTAAATCTGCAAGCCACAAACTAAGAAAAATAAGAAGCATGAGTCTACAACTATTCGTCTACAACCTCGTTACGAAATCAAAGGTGCACAGAAATTAGTACTGCTCGGCTAAACACATTACTGTGCGTACACCTACAGCCTATCAACCTGGTAATCTCCCAGGAACTGTGTCCCCACAAGGGGGAAAAACTCTAATCTTGGAGCGGGCTTCGTGCTTAGATGCTTTCAGCGCTTATCCCAACCAAACGTAGCTACCCAGCGATGCCACTGGCGTGACAACTGGTACACTAGAGGTTTGTACGTTCCGGTCCTCTCGTCGCTTAATTCCCTTATCACTAAGGGCGCAGACTATATCTTCACCACCATCCATGATTTCTCATGATGCTGTGGGGCGGCGTATTACCTACCGTTTGTTTCAGTGAACATATCACTGTTCAGGTAAGTCCTTCCAATTAATAAATTAGAAAAGTCGTTACGGGGTCAAACCTAAAATGGAAAGCAATTCTTCTTCTGACTTTTTGCTTCTGGTGGCATAATTAGCACCTTGAATTTTTAATATCAAAGTGACCAATCTTCTAAGATCCTTTTCTGTTAAATGTTTTTGAGTTTTACTGCTCAAAATGTCACAAGCTTCGTAAAGTGCATTAGCTTGAATTTCCTTAAACCTTATATAAGGTAAAAGTCCCTTCAAAATAACACCTACTTGCTTATAACCATTAACTCTCAATTCACTTATTCCATCCTTACGATGTGATAAATAACCTATGCCAAATATTTCACGCATCCATTCAAGAGGCTTACTATGCCTACTATCTTGATAAATACAGATAGTACACATAAAACGCCACCCTTGTTTGGTATCTTTACGTTTCTTTATTTGGAGCATTAGGCTACCATCGCCATCCAAAAAACCAGCTATATATGCTAAATCTATTTTAGATCGACTTCCCACGGTATTACCTTACAATGAACTGGTCCTCAAGTAAATGAGGATATGATACTTAGTCAGGACCGACTGGTTAGTATCGTCATTTTAAGGCTTCACCGTTATTAGCCGCATTGTCATTATGGATTTCTCCATAAAGTAGCAATTTTGTTTACTAGGAACATCCCTCCTCTGAGTTTATTCGTGTGTTGTGGAAATGGACCGATCTGTCTCACGACGATCTGAACCCAACTAACGCACCATTTTAATGGACGAACAGTCCAACCCTTGGGACCTGATTCAGCCCCAGGATATGATGAGTCGACATCGCATGTTCTTCCAGTATTACTACTGGCACTGACTATATCTTCATCCTCATACCTTTAAGTTTGTCTTACTTAAAGAGGAGGAGTCGGCGTGTAATGAAAGTTTAATTCCTGATTATCAGGTACCTCCCATTTCGTTTTAGCACAACCTCTAAAAGGTTATACCAAACTCAGTCGATACGGGGTCAACTTGCTTACGCAAGCGACTTCCCACGGTATTGCCCATCTATTTGTAGATTAGGGGTTCACCGTTATTAGCCGAATTTCTTTGATCGAATTTCTCCGATCACTACCCCATTTTGTTAAGGTAGCAAACGGCGCCGCCGCTATGGACGCTCGGGCGCCATTACTCTGTTATCCCCAGGGTAACTTTTATCCGATAAGCTCCGGGCCTACCATAAGGCTCTCGGAGGATCACTAAGGCCTGCTTTCGCACCTGCTCGACTTGTAAGTCTTGCAGTCAAGCTCCCATATATCTT
>CAZTXE010000015.1:0-11913 GCA_964617305.1 uncultured Candidatus Saccharibacteria bacterium
GACCATTTCATGAACAAGTTAAAAGAACTTGGTGTTAAGTTATGAAGAGTCTGATCAGGAAAGCTGAAGAACTGGCCTATGCAGAAATGAAAGCTACAGGCATGCCTCTTAAGCAACATATAGACTTAGCCCGAAACAAATCTATAGAGCTTGCAGAACAGTTAGGTGCTAATAAAGCTGTTGTTGAGGTAGGCGCCTTTCTTATGGATTGTGTTATTGGGCAAGCTATCAACGAAGGTAAGTTATCAGAGCATGTCCAAATGTGTTTAGACAAAGGTGATGAACTAATTAATGAAGCAGATATCTCAGATGAAGACAAAGAGAACATACGTCATTGCATATCAGAACATCATGGTGTTTCTGAGTTTCATTCCCTCGAATCTGAGATCTGTTGTAATGTTGATTGCTATAGATTCATATCTGTTCCAGGGTTTATGTGTGCTGTTAGGTTTTTACCAGATATGCCTTTTGAGGATTTAGTGACTCTTCTAACAAAGAAAGTCCATGAAAAATGGGCGTTAGTATCTCTTGATGAGTGTAAAAAGGAATTAGAACCTCAATACCAGACAATTCTTAAGTTATTGGAAAGCCTTAACTAGTGGATTTTCTAAAAAGAGCAGTTGAATTATCAAAAGAATCCTTTGAAAAGGGTAGATTTCCTGCAGGAGCTGTTCTAGTAAAAGATGGAAACATTGTTGGAACAGGTATAAGTGGTTTATATCCTAAGATACACATTCATGCTGAAACCAGGTTAATTGATGAAGCAATGGAAAAGCAAAACACACAACTAGAGGACTTTGAGTTATATACGTCACTAGAGCCTTGCATGATGTGTCTAGGGAAAGCTTATTGGTCAGGAATAAAGAAAATCACTTATATTCTATCCAGACAAGATGTAGATCATACCTTAGCTTATGAAACCAGTCACTCATCAGATGAAATGCAGAGTAGATTAAATAATGATATAGAACTTGTTCAAAATAAAACTTATTCCAAAGAGGCTTTGGAAATCTATAGAATATGGGAGGAAAAGATAAATGCTTAAAATATTTGTAATGTGTCCAAAGGAAAACACAGATGAATTAATCAATGCTATGGCAGACACTGGAGCTGGTATTATTGGCAATTATTCTCATTGTGCATATATAACTCCTGGTTTTGGAAATTGGTTAAGTGAGGAAGGTTCTAACCCTACCCTCGGAGAGGTAGGTAAAATGAGCAGGGAACCAGAAAATAAAATTGAAATGGTGTGTCCGGAAGATAAACTTGAGGATGTTGTTAAAGCGATTAAAAGGGTACATCCCAATGAAACAACTGCAATTGACGTTATCAAATTAGAAAAACTAATCTATTAATGATCAGCTTAAAAGATAAAACATGAGTGAAAATCAAGATTTAGCGCAACTGGCAAAAGACATAATTAGTACCAATCAATATATGACCATAGCTAGTGTTGATTCAAAAGGTGTTCCTTGGGCATCTGCTCTTTGTTATGCCTACGATAGTAACTATAATTTCTACTGGGTTTCATTACCAAGTTCCAAACACCAGAGTAATATTAGCAATAATTCTGAGGTTTCATTTGCAATTTTTGATTCTCATCAAGATTGGGGGGAAGGTGATGGGATTCAGGGTAATGCAACTGTAGAAAAAGTGGCTTTGAGCGAGATAGTGCATGCGCAGACAACCTTTTTTACTAGGGATTATCCATATGGCAAAAAAAATGTAGTTTCCGCATACGGTGATGGGTTGAGATCTTTACTGAAGGGTAAGATTTATTACTTCTATAAGGCAGTACCTACCAAGATATGGGTTCCTGATCCAAATGCAGATGTGGACGCGCGCATTGAGGTGAGTTTAGAAGCACTTAAATGATTGAAACTACACCAAATATATACATAATGTCAGGTTTACCTTTTTCAGGAAAAAGTACTTTATCAAGAAAAATCTCTGAAAGATTGAATATTCCAAGAATCAGTTTTGATGAGGCATGGACAAAGGTAGAGAAGGAACAAGGAAGAGTTCCCGGAACTACAGAAGTAGAAAAATGGAAGTATATAAATAACGAGTGTGAAATTGAGGCAGGTAAGTTTTTATCCAAAGGATCCTCTGTGGTTTACGACAATCTTGGTTCCAATCTTGAACAGAGAGATAAAATTAGAAGATTAGCTGAAAAAGAAGGAGCTAAATCTCAAGTTGTATATTTAGATGTGGAGAAGGAAGAAGTAATTAGAAGACGAGAAGCAAACCTAGAATTAAAACAAAGAGCACAGGTGAGTGACGAGAATTTCGACAATGCATTAGAAACTTTTGAACCACCTAGAGAAAATGAAAACATTTTGCAGTATTCACCCTCCCAAGATATGGAATTGTGGATAGACACTGAACTTAGCACAAGGTAGGGTGCTATGGATACTGAATACCTGCCCAAACATTTTATCCCATAAAACCAACACTTTTAACTATTTTTTTATCTTTACTAGCTAACTACTATGTATAATATGAATATGAAATCAAAACTCGGTCATATTTATCTATATGTATCAGACTTAGACAAATCCTATAGTTTTTACAAAGATCTTCTAGAACTTCTAGGGTATGAGCAAGGACATAAAGCGGATTGGGGATTTGAGTTTATGCGGGGGGATACAAGCATTTGGTTTGAACAATCCCCAAAAGATCACAATAAGGAAGGCTATCATCGAAAAAGAATTGGACTTAACCATCTTGCCTTCAAATTAGAATCTAAGACTGATGTGGATGTATTTAATGAGGATTTTATTAAGGTAAACAAGATTGCCACACTGTACGAAACTCCTAAAGCCTTTCCAGACTATGGTGAAGATTACTATGCCGTATTTTTTGAAGATCCCGATAGAATTAAGTTGGAAGTTGCATATTATAAGTAGTTTGGCCTTTATTAATGAGTAAAACACTTTTCAAACTAGCTAAGACTCCCTTAGGGGATCTAATAGTAGGTATAGCATTCGGTACTCCATTAAATAAACTACTTCCTGTAAAAAGAATTAAGGAAACAGATATGGTATTAGCCTTTTGGCATCCAAAACCATTTTGGGAAAAACACATTCTCCTAGTCCCAAAGAAAGCTATTAGTAGTATAACGACACTTAAAGATGAGGATTATACCTATATTGAAGAAATATATAAGTTGACCAAGGAAATTGTCAAAGAGCTGGGTTGGGACAAAACAGAGTATACAGTGTTGACTAACGGAGGTGATAGACAAGAAGTTAATCAACTTCATTTTCACTTAAATAGTGGGAAACAACTTTGAACATTGGCCTGTGTTGAGTACTAATTTTGCTATAATCCAGGGGCATGTCCTATATATTAAGAACACCTACTATAGTAGACGCTGCCAGACAACTTAAGACTCAGGGTAGGCGTATAGTTTTTACTCATGGTGCCTTTGACTTATTTCATACAGGACATTCATATGTTTTAGAAGAATCCAAAAGGTTAGGTGATGTTCTAATTGTAGGTGTGGAGCCCGATAGCAACATTAAAAAATATAAAAATGATACCCGTCCTATAATTGATGAATACAACAGGGCTCTTATTGTATCAAAACATATGGCAACTGATTTTGTATTGTTAATAGATAAACTTGATGTGATAAAGGACAATTATTACTTGGATTTATATAAAATACTATCACCTGATTTTGTAACCATTGGAAAGAATTTTTTTGCAAGGAATAGAGAAAAGGTAACTATGGGAGATATCAAAATAAGAAGACTTAAGAAACTGGTTAAAACCCCTGAACTTCACTCAATTACATCAACAACAGACATCATAGATAAAGTTTCTCATGCCACCCGTTAGTTATTCATTAACACCTTGTGATATGTATACTTAACACATGAAGAACATTAGTACAAAGAAATTGAAGATAATAATTGGTTTTGTTGTTGGACTTCAGGTTCTATTTGTAGCACTCACTGCTTTTTACTTGAATAAGAGCCCCTCAGGTTCATCTTCGGGGGATAGTGGCGGGTTTCCTATTGCTATATGGGTTGCTATCTTCTTACCTATCATTATTTCTCAAAGAAAAAACAAAATGAGTGAAGAAGCTAAGAGAAAAGGTCTGATGATAGTTCTAGGATTGGGAATACTTGTATTGGTTGGTAGTGTATTCTTTCTTCTTAAATAAGCTGAAGAGAACCCTGTAAACCCTATAACCACGGGTCTTCTTGACTCAACCTGGGACCTATAGTATAATATGCTTAGTTAGATCCCTTCTAACTACTGTCTACTCTCTTACAACTGAATACGGAGGCTCTTATGTTGAAGAAAAATTTGTTTCTATCCCTTTTGATTTTGCTGGTCTTTATCTGTGCGCTTATTGGCATGTTTTTCTTGCCGAAGCAGGTGAAAGCCGAGACTAATTCAATCGAGAAAGCAGAAACAACGACAGTACGCTTTGAGGAGTATCAGCCTAATGGCGATTCTCAAAGCACAGCGGCTGAGGTGGAATATACCGAGGCTGATGCCGCCTGGAGTGAATTTATTACCTCCAGCGGGGAAACGTTTGAGTTTGAAGATGGTAAAGCGCTAGTTGCAGGAAAACGCACAACGCTACCGAGCCGCCGAATTGTTGATTACCCAAAGACTGAAACATGGGTTTTGAACATTCAGGGGGAATACTTCACTCAAAGTTTGGGTTGGACAACCACTAATGCTGACGGGGTTTTGGTCCCCTTCTATTCTTTCTGCATTGCTACTTGGGAAAATCCCGAGGACAAGCTTTGCATAGAGGCCTTAGTGGGCAGTACCCGCGCGCATACCGTGATCTGGAAGAATAACGTTTTTGTTATTCCTTTAGGTAGTCCCATCAAACTTGGGGACCATACCTATTTGCGTATCCAATGGACTGAGGAAGCGGGTTTTATACCCTTCTTCAGCGAAGGTGCCGATATTGATTTAGGCACTATCCGTTGGAATTCTGGAACCTTGGAGACCGTCACCTCGAATGTGCCCATTCCATATGCGGCGATTGCATTTGACGGTGCCTCAGTTTTCATCGGAATCCAGAACAACCCTTATTAAACCCTCGAGGAGAGAGACACAACGCACCGTGTATCTCTCCTTTTGGCTTTTGTGTGCATATATTTGTTTACCTCTTCTTAAATATGTATCATTAATATATGAATAAAACATTTACAATCTTAGAAGCCATCTCGTATGGCTGGAATACATTTAAGTCTAATTGGAAATTTTGGGTTATGGTTTGGTTACTTGTTAGTTTAGGAAGTTTCAGTTCCAGTAACTTCAGTGGTAGCAGTGATGACTTTGATATGTTTGGAGGTAATGATGAATCAGCAATAGAACTAACCGATTCTACTATGCCTATGGAAGACATGGGGATATTGGAAAGTTTGGAAGAATTAGGAGATCTTGAAAACAAGAAGTTCTTAGACTCTGGTGTTTTAGGTGATTCAACAGTACCTGAGGAATCACGTACCTTTCTACCAGGAATAATTGCAGGAGCAGGTGTACTAGCCATAATTGGCTTGGCATTTGCACTATTATCCATACTTGTTAAAACCATATTTACAATGGGACATCTAAACCTAGTAATAGATGCGGCTCGTGGTAAGGAACTTTACTACAAAACCCTTCTAAATCAAGTAAGCCTTAAGAAAGCATATAGATTTCTGATAGCAAGTTTCCTTTCAGGACTTATTGTGTTTCTTGGTTTCTTGTTCTTCCTTATCCCTGGAATATACTTTGCACTAAAATATATCTTTGTACCATTTGTAATTGTTGATCAGGACACAAGTCCTAGAGAAGCCCTTAAAATAAGTGGTGAATTAACAAAGGGTATTAAACTGGAACTATTTGGTTTGGGAATGAGTTTTCTTGGTTTAGCTCTTGTAGGTCTGTTAGCCCTTGGAGTTGGAGTGATTGTTGTTGGAATCGTAGGATCACTATCTCTTGCTTATGTATATAACAAGGTAGCAGGTTCTAGCACACCAGTAGAAACAACA
Organism: uncultured Candidatus Saccharibacteria bacterium; assembly: GCA_964617305.1. Taxonomy (GTDB): domain Bacteria; phylum Patescibacteriota; class WWE3; order UBA101185; family UBA10185; genus CAZTXE01. The sequence continues at coordinate 6,012 of CAZTXE010000015.1, forward strand.
GCAAGTCTAACTTAGATAAACGATAATATAACCAGTGTTATTACAGATACAACAAAAGCTGCTAGAGGTAATCTTCTTGCAACCTTATTTACTTCATTTTTTAGGATTACCCCTAAATAGATTATAAAAAGGGCTAGTTCCCCTAACATATAGGGAGATTTCATATATGCTATTGCCCAACCCAACCTGTCTTCTGGTGTGTACTTAGCCCAGATCAGTTCAAAACCATACAATTGCGATACAAATGGGGCTAGTGCGGCTATACCTCCTCCCAAAAAGTCCAAAATAAGATGTGAGAGAACACCAAGGAAGAATACACTTGCTAGAAAACCAAGTTCTTTCTTTTTAATAATCTTTGAAATAAGGATTACCACCAAATAAAGTATTAAGTAAACAAGTAAGCTGTGTGTAACAAAATATCTATGTTGTAGATCAGGGAATAAGAATAGTACTGCAATATCAAAATCAGGAAATACAGATGCCACTATTCCAACAAAGTAAGCTAAATCCCTTGAGATTGTAATACCTTTTGATTTATTTAATAAAAACTTTGTAGTAATTGCTCCTGCAAATGCATGTGAAAAAACCATCTGTATATTATACACCTGTCATTCATCAAAATTACTTTCTTTTTATCTTTAAACTAAGTGTTGACAAACATTTTGAAATTGTGTATAAACTTATAACTCGCAGAAAAAGTTGCACTAGCTTGCTAGTAAAACAGCTTTTGAAGCTTGCTTTGAAGGTTTTTCCGCGAGTACTGGAGAACATTACTTCGGTATTGTTTTCCGCTTGAGGAGTTCAATGTGCTTGCATATTGGGCTCTTTTTGTTTTCTGCTACAATTTACTAGTATGGTAGCTCTTGATCCAATCAAAACACTTAAAAAAAGACAGGCTGATCTTAAGAAACAACAAGAACTCTTACTCGACCTTCTAAAAACAAAACACAAAGATTTTTACAAATGGATGAAGGACAACAATGTTGAACCCCTTGATTTAAAAGCTTATTCCGCAGGACTTGCTGCAGCTGCAGTTATTGCACTATCTGTTGAAACTGCCCCTGTTAATCCTAATTTGAGTCTTGAACCTACAATTCAGGTAATTGAACTTGATGAACTAATTGGAAAAAACGAATCACAAAAGGCAAAGATGGTGTGGGAGCACTATGGCCATGTAATAAAGAGAAATGCCTCAAAATATAATCTAGACCCAAAACTAATATATGCAACAATCATGCTTGAATCAGGAGGGAATACCTATGCAATTAGACATGAACCTCACATAGGTGATTCAAGTTATGGTTTAGGTCAAATACTGTACGGAACTGCCCGAGGAATAGGATTTGAAGGTAATCCCCAGGATCTATATGACCCTGAGGTAAATATAGAGCTTATTGCTAGATACCACGCTCGTAACAAGACTGTATATGGGGATGAACTAACAAATGAACAACTAACTGCTGTATATAACACTGGTAATCCCTACACACAGCCTCTACCGGGGCATCTAGATAAATTTAATCGTTGGATGAATCAAATTGAGGATTTTACAGGATAATTATGGAAAAACTTAAACCTAATCAACAAGAGATATTAAAGGATGAAAATCTAAAACTTGCCACATCAAATAGTGCTTTATCCAATCTTCTTACAGTTCTAAGCAAAGCAGGTACTACTGCAGCTAAGATGATTTTTAAGAAATAGTCTAATGTACACAAACCCTTTTGTGGTGCTATAATGCCCTGATGTTTAAAAAAGGTACACTTTTTATTATTGCTACTCCTATAGGAAACCTTGAAGATATAACTCATCGTGCAATCAGGGTACTAAATGAAGTGGATGTAATCTGTTCTGAAGACACAAGACAAACAAAGAAGCTTCTTAATAGATATCAAATACCGACTTCTCAGATCTCATATAGAGATCAAAACCATACCAGAGTAGTAGGAGAAATCATTCAAAGACTTGATGCAGGTCAAGATGTTGCATTGGTTAGTGATTCTGGAACTCCGCTAATATCAGATCCCGGTTTTAAACTTGTAGAAGATGTATTAAGTCATGATTTCAGAATTATCCCAATTCCAGGTCCATCTGCTATAACTGCAGCCATTAGTGCAGCAGGTTTACCCACAGATAGATTCACATTTTTAGGTTTTCTACCTAAGAAGGATAACGCTAGAAAGGATCTTCTTACAAAGTATGGATCCTTGGACTCAACTCTCATTATTTATGAATCTCCCTTCAGACTTAAAAAACTCTTAGAAGAGATAAAGGAAACCCTTGGTAATAGGTTCATTGGTATATGTGCGGAACTTACAAAGGTACATGAAAATATCAGTAGGGGACTAATAGATAATGTATCCCTTGACGAGATTGTAGAAAAAGGCGAATATGTTGTTCTTATAGCAAAGGAAGGTTATTCAGGTGGAAAATAAAGATCCAGTATTTATAAAGGAAAGCACGAAGCTATCCGGCATAGTAGGCCTTATGGCTGATGCAAAGATTGCACTTGAGAAACTAATGGAAGAATTGGGTGCCTTTAACGTCCAAAAACTAAAAGAAATGCGTGAAAATCCTGCTACAAATCCAATGGATTTTCAGCAATTTCTAAACATGCTTGATACAAAAAATACCGTGATGAATGTTCCGGATAAGTATAAAAGGCTAGATGAGCTCACCTATTTACAAAAAGAGCCTTATTTCTCAAGAATTGACTTAGTAGATCCAGATACAAACAAGGTTGAACAGCATTACATTGGTAAGTTTGGCTTCACAGAGGATAAAACGCCTATTGTATTAGACTGGAGAACAAAGGTAGCCTCTGTTTTTTACAAATACAGATTTCCTCAAAAGGATGTTTCATACACAACCCCTGAGGGTGTGGTTACAACTGATCTGCTTTTAAAAAGAACCTTTGAAATAGACAATGGAGAGTTAGTTAAATATTACAATAACGACATTAAACTTGATGAAAGTGAAATCATTGTTGACAAGATAGAAGGAAGAACTGGGGGAGTGCTTGAAGACATTATTGAAACAATTCAGGAAAATCAACACGAAATAATTGAATCTGATCCTAGACGTGTTTGTATTGTTCAAGGAACTGTTGGTAGTGGTAAAAGTACAGTAGCTATTCACAAACTATCCTATCTGTTCTTTAACTACCCAAAACTTATAAGACCTGAACGATCAATTCTTATTGCGAAAAACCAAATACTTGTAGGCTACCTATCAACACTATTTCCCAAACTTGGGATCTTTGATATTAACTACGGAACAATAAGAGATGTCATTTTTAATCTTATATATAAAGAGAAAATGAATATTGAGTTTGATCTCAGTAGGAACACTTCTGGACTTAACTTTAGTAAAAGCGAATTGGAAGATATTGCACAACAAATTCAAGACGTTCATGATAAATACAAAGATGAAATATCTGAAATATTTGGCACAGAGGAAACAGAACCTTTTGGAGGCTTTGTATACGATCCAAAACAAGCTGTTGTTTCCAATCTAACTGAATCCATAAAGGACTTGGAGCAGGAAATAAAATACCAAAAAGAATTTGTAAAAGAACATTCCAACCACGAACGATCAAAACTCTATTCCACAAATATAAAAATTATGAGAAAGATAGTTAGAAAACTATCCTCCCTACGTGCTCAAGTAAAGGCACGTGATCTGAAAAGGTTTACAACAGAGCTTAAGTTACTAAAGGATGGTGTATACGGTTACAAAGAGGCACTTATTTATACAATCATATATTCTGAATTAATTGGTTTTTCTGCTTATCAAAAATTTGATTATTGTGTAGTAGATGAAGGTCAGGATCTAAGCTTACTAGAATACACAGTACTAAATAAGCTTGTACAAAACGGTAGATTCTGTATTCTGGGGGATCTTAACCAGTCTTATGCAGAGGAAGGTCTTTCTCAGTGGGAAGACATCTTTGACGTGGTAGATAGTGCAAATGATGCCCAGAAATACACACTGGATACAAACTACAGAAGTACAAAACCTATAATTGACTTTGCAAACAAAATTCTAAGCCCTCACACAAAGAAATATTTACCTATTTCAATTAACAGAGTAGGTTCAGAACCAAAGGTTGTGAAACACGACTCATTTAACGACGTCGTGTCTGATTTTACCAAGGAAATTACTGAAGATGTAAAAAATCTTGAAAAAAGCGTTGGAATTATTTGTATGAATGAAGATATTTACGATCAAATTGATGAAATTATTTCGAATTTGGACCTTCCCCATGAAAAATACATCAAACTACGTGAAACAGACCGTGTAGCTTATTTGCCTCGTGCTGTGTATCTGACACACTTTGATAATTGTAAGGGACTAGAGTTTGGAAAGGTTTATGTACTTGGTCTTGACCCTACAGGGGTCAAAGACTTCACTCAGGCAAAGAAAGCTTTTGTGGCGGTTACACGTGCAATGGACGAATTATGCGTGTACTCGTACAATTAACATATGCTAAAAACAATAATTAACTCCGTAAAAGCAAAGATTAGTCACACAGTTATTTCTCATATATTTTTAATATTTACAACTCTTTGGTTAAGGTTGATGTACCTTAACTGGTCGGATTACCAGGGAGATGAGATTAAAGCCATGTACAGACCTGAGGTTGGTCAATCAATGTGGAACTTTTTGATGGAACAACGAAAGGGTCCTCTACAGTTTGTTATCACCTTCATACTAAAATATATTACACCTGATTATTACAATACCTTAGTAATGCGTCTCCCCTTTGCAATCGCAGGAATACTTGCTATCTTTGTCTTTTATAAAGTAATAAAGATGCACTTTGGGACTCGTGTTGCTCTATACGCTTCCTTATTCCTATCCCTAAATGGTCTCATGGTCGCCTTTTCCAGAATGGTTCAGTACCAATCCTTCACAATATTTCTATTTATGTTGGCACTTTATTACTTTTCCCTTGCACTATATAACGACAAATGGCGTATTAAGGGATGGTACATTGGTATGTTTTATTGGGGACTCTCAGCATTAGCTCACTACGATGCCATATTTATTGCCCCATTTGTTTTGTATATCCTTTGGCAATGGTTTGGTAAATACAAAGATATTTCTAACAAAACCAAATTAATCCATATTCTGGCTTCTTCTCTTGTATGTGCCCTTGTTGTGGCTGCTTTCTATATACCCTTTGTGTTGTCTCTTACAGATAGTCAGTTTGACTATTGGAGTGGAAGATTAACGAATAATTCAGTAAAGATCTCTAGTTCAATCTATCTCTTTAGACTGTATAACCCTATCTTTCTGATGTATCTCTACATAGGTTTAGCAACTCTAGGCCTGTTCAAACTAAAAAAGACCTGGCCTCTTATTATTTGGTTTGTGTTTCCCTTTCTATTTATGGAAGTGATTACAGATGTACCTGGAACACATATATATACCTACTTAATACCTGTAGCAATAATGATGGGTTTTGGTCTACTTGTAGTTGAGAAGCTTATAATTGACCTTTTTGGAAAGAAGTTAGGTCATAAGATGTTTTATCTAGGCATTTCTGTTTATTTTCTCTTTAGTTTTACACTAACGCACACCCTATTTATTGATCATGTGCGTGAATATCCTTGGGGAAACAAACAGTTTCTGTTTTGGACAATACATAAACCTGAGGTTAGATATCACCTAAGTGTCTTTGGATTTCCATATAATAGACACTGGGATGAGATTCAAGCTTATATAAGGGAGAATGGAACCCCTGGGTACACCTATTACGGTACTAATGAAAAGAAGTCCATCCCAAGGTTTTATATGGAAGACTACGATAAAGAAGGTTCTGAGGCTGAGTATTATATCTATGTATACAAGCCTCAGAGTTTTAATGAATCAATATTACAAGATAAACCCTATGATT
>CAZTXE010000016.1:0-11116 GCA_964617305.1 uncultured Candidatus Saccharibacteria bacterium
AAGGCAGTAGAAATGGTATCAACTGTAATAAATGATGCTCTAAAGGGGGAAAGTCCCTTTGATCAGGGGCGTATTGATAGATTGCTTGTTGAAATTGATGGAACTCCCAATAAAAAGCACCTAGGTGCAAATAGTATATTATCTGTATCTCTTGCCGTAAGTAAGGCAGCAGCAGTTTCAAAGAAACTCCCTTTATATAAATATCTTGCAGAATTATTTGGTAATGCAGACGGTTTCACATTTCCTACACCTATTTTTAATGTATTAAATGGTGGTTTACATGCAAACAATGGTCTTTCCTTTCAAGAGTTTATGGTAATACCTGCAGGTCGTATAGCTTACGATGACGCTTTAGAAATGGGAGTTACTATTTATCACACTTTGGAGAAACATTTAAAGAAGGCTGGAAAGGATGTTGATGTGGGGGATGAAGGTGGCTTTGCTCCCAATGGGTTTACTCCTAAAACTGCAATGGAATTCTTAAAACATTCAGCTGGAGAAAATTACAAAGTAGGGGAGGAAGTGTTTTTTGGAATGGATGTAGCTGCCGACTCTTTTAAAAAGATTGTTAGTTATACTATAGATGAAGAAGAACTTCATTTAAGTGTAGATGGTTTACTTGATTATTATTCTGAGCTTCTAGATGAATACCCAATAATATATATGGAAGATCCTTTCCATGAGACTGATTACAAAGGTTGGAAGAAATTCCATGATAAACATCATGAAAATGTACTTGTTGTAGGAGATGATCTTGTTGTAACAAACCCAACAATTCTTGAAGAACTTATTCCTGAAAGACTAAACAATGCGGTTATTGTAAAGCCAAATCAGGTTGGAACACTTACAGAAACATTTGAATTTATAAAGATTGCAAAAAAAGCTAGTATGATGACTATTATTTCACATAGAAGTGGAGATACTGCAGAGGATACATTTATTGCGGATCTAGCCGTTGCTACTGGAGCTGATTTTATAAAGAGTGGTGCCCCAGCAAGAGGTGAACGTGTGGCAAAGTACAATAGATTACTAGAAATATTCTTACATGAGCAAGATGTAACGGTTTAAAAAGGATTTTGGCTGCATGTAGTAGTAGATATTTAACTACAAGCAGCCGCATCAGTTTCTAGTTCCAACCCTTAATTTCATCCACCATTTATTGTGTCTGGATTTTCTAGGTGGTCTACTCAATATATGAAAGTATTTAGTCTGCCCACATAATTCAGGTACACACCTTTCAATTGTGACCCTTGTTTTTTTGGGGCGTGCTGAAAATCTTTTTTTTGCGACTATGGCATTCACTACGTGTAGTGCTTGTTCGTAGTCATAGCATATTCCACCGCATTGGCACGTTTTTTTCATTTGGAGTCTCCCTAATACGAATCTGGAATCTATGTTTGGCTTATTTTATAGCATATGCAGCGTAGTCTTGTCCAAGAGGTGTTTCAATTTCTGCTGTTTCTTGGTTGTTTAGTTTTTCAAAGTATTGTCTAATTCCTCTGATTGAATTTCCATGACAAGAAATTGCAACATTAATCTTTTCTTCTTTCATCAAGGGTATTATCTCGTCTAAGAACCCATGTATTCTATCAACAGTGTCTTTAAGGCTTTCCCCATGTGGAGGTTCTTTATCATATCCCCGCCTAACGCTGTGGAGTTCTTCATAGTCTTCCAGACACTTTATTAGTTTGCTATATCCTTGCCAATCACCATAATTTCTTTCTCTTAATCTTTTGTCTTGTTGTATTTCTAAGGTCTTTGCATACTCGTTTTCAGAAATTGCAATCTCCATCGTGTCTATTGCTCTTTTCATATCTGATGCAATTAGCATATGTATCTTCTTATCCTTTAATTGTTTTATAAGCTCCTTTGCCTGGTTTATTCCAGTATCTGTTATTCCAATATCTCTCCAACCACAAAATATCATGTCTGCATTATCTCGTGTTTCACCATGTCTAAAGACATAAAGTGTAGGATAATCAGAGTTTTCATCTTTGGGTAGTTCTTTAACATCTTTATATGTTAGGTAATGGGTTGCTTCGTCTACTTTTTCCTTACCATATTTTTCTTCTAACTGTGGAATATCAGCGGAATAAGTATTTTCTTCTGTGGGTATATCTAAATTTCTGTTGATATCAAGTTTCATGGCAGCTTAGTAAATACTAGCACGATGTGTTAAAATTTTTTAGTTATGATGACACAAATATTAGATGCGCTAAGAACACATGATCTGATGGCTTTGATTGAAACTGTCGGTTTAATTGGTGTCTGGAGCATGATTTTTGCAGAGTCTGGTCTTTTGATTGGATTTTTCTTACCCGGAGACAGTTTACTGTTTACCGCGGGTTTCTTAGCTTCCCCTGGAGTCGAAATCTTTGGCATTTACCCTCTTTTAATTGGTTCCTGGATTGCAGCCGTTGTTGGAGATAATGTGGGATATGAGTTTGGAAAGAGATTTGGAAGAAAGTTATTTTTCAAAGAAGATTCCTTACTATTTAAAAAGGAGAATCTGGTTAAGGCAGAAGATTTCTACAAAGAGCATGGGGGTAAAGCTTTGGTTCTAGCGAGATTTATGCCTGTTGTTAGAACATTTGTTCCTATTGTTGCTGGTATTGGAAAGATGGATCACATGAAATTCACCTTTTATAACTTCTTAGGAGGTACTATATGGGTCTTTGGTGTAGGTTCAGCAGGATATTTTTTGGGAAGTTTGATTCCTGACATTGATAAATATCTCCTTCCTATAGTTTTAGGTATCATTATTGTCTCCATAGCTCCTCCTATTATCCATTTCTATAAAGATAGTAAGGAAACCCCTATTGATCACGCTAAGATGGCACTAAAGTGGGTAAGATATACGTTATTTCCTGTTAATAAAGAGTAAGCTTTTAGGAATATCTTCTAATTACTCCAGTAACAATTCCTTGAATCTCAACGTTTTTTTCATCCTCAATTATTGGATCCATGGCCTCGTTTGCAGGTTGTAGCCTTATCTTCCCATTTCCTTCATTGTAAAAGGTTTTAAGTGTTGCAAACTCTCCATTTAATAGTGCTACTACAATCTGGCCATTCTCAGCAGTTTTTTGTTGCTGAATAACTACATTGTCGTTATCAAAGATACCTTTACCCTTCATTGAAGTTCCTTTTACCTTTAGTACGTAACATCTTTTAACTTTTGAAACTAGATCGGGAGCAACAGTAACAGTGTCTAAGGGGTTTTCTATGGCCTCAATAGCTTCTCCTGCTGCGATATAACCTACAAGAGGTAATTGAACTCCATGTAGTGTTGTAGAAACAGTTTCATCAAGAATTTCCATACCTCTAACCACTCCCTCAAATCTTCTAATGACACCCTTTTTTGTTAGTGCCTCTAGGTGTTCATGTACTGTTGCTAGGGAAGATAGTCCCATGGCGTCAGCAATCTCTTGTAGAGTAGGGGAGGAACCATTTTTTTGAATGTATTGTGAAATAAAATTTAATATCTCTTTTTGTCTTTTATATAAAGTTACGGGACTCATATAAGCAGGCCTTTCACCCAAACATTTTATACTTTGGTGTTTCTTTGGGTATTTTAATACTACCGAAATATATACGAAGGTGTCAAGAACTAATCGTGGGAGTTAGTTTTAGTTTATTGCAATCAGCAAACTTTTTAATAGCTTTCTTTGTTATGCCCTTTTCTGTAACATAGTTTTCCAAGGTATCTTGCCTATAAGCTATTGCATCTACTTTTTTGTCTAGTATATCGAACCTATCTTCTAGTTTATCGAATCTATCTTCTAATTTATCGAATCTATTTTCTAATCTGTCAAATCTACCTTCAAGTCTATCAAACCGTTTGTCCATATTGTTGAATCTTTCATTCATATTATTATTTAGTTTTACTATTTCATTCAGTATTTCTTTCACATATTCAAATTAGCATTGGAGTTTATTTACGTCAATATGCATTAGTATGTCAACATGAAATTCCAACTTATATTCCCAAACTAAACCCGAAGTGCTACAATAAATTAATGTTCAAACTCCATTCTGACTACAAACCTACAGGAGATCAACCTAAGGCAATTGATTTTTTAACAAAGGGAATAAATGATGGTGAAAATCACCAAGTTCTTCTTGGTGTAACTGGTTCTGGTAAGACCTTTTCTGTTGCTAATGTAATTAAAGAGGTCAAAAAGCCAACACTTATTCTTTCACACAACAAAACTCTTGCCGCGCAACTTTATCAGGAATTTAGAGACTTTTTTCCTGAAAATGCTGTTGAATACTTTGTAAGTTATTATGATTACTACCAGCCGGAAAGTTATATTCCTCAAACAGATACATACATAGAAAAGGATGCTGATATAAATGAGGAGATAGATAAGCTTAGACTATCCGCTACAACGTCACTGATGACGCGCAAGGATGTAATCATTGTTTCATCTGTTTCCTGTATCTATAACCTAGGTTCTCCTGCAGAGTATTCCAAAGTAGCCTTAGAACTCAAAAAGGGAATGAAGGCTAGAAAATCAGATATTTTAAAAAGACTTAATCAGCTTCACTACGATCGAAATGAATTTGATTTCAAAAGAGGAACATACCGAGTGCGAGGAGATGTTATAGATATCTTTCCTGCATATCAAGATATGGCCTTAAGACTTGAATTATTAGATAGTACCTTAGTTGATCTTCATTATTTTGATCCAATATCAGGACAAACAATTGATAGAAGTAATCTCCCTGAAGTTAGAAGGGGTAGTCATACCCGTTCTCAAACACAAGATGAGAGTGATTTTGTTAAACATAGAATGATTGAAGGAAACTTTGCAATGGTATATCCAGCAAAACATTACATCACTGCAGAGGAAAGAAGAGAGGATGCCATAAAGGAAATACAAAAAGATCTGCAGATAAGACTTAAGGAATTTGAATCTCAAGGAAAACAAATAGAGGCATACAGACTAAAGCAAAGAACAATGTATGACTTAGAAATGATGCAAGAGATCGGTTATTGTAAGGGGATTGAAAACTACTCGAGATATTTTGATGGTAGAAAACCTGGTGATACACCCTACACCTTAATAGATTTCTTTCCCAAAGATTATCTTTTGGTCATAGATGAATCACATATCTCTGTTCCGCAAGTAAGAGGAATGTATCTTGGGGATCAGGCAAGGAAGAAGAATCTAGTAGAACATGGTTTCAGACTCCCTTCAGCATTTGATAACAGACCTCTAAACTTTGAGGAGTTTCAAAAAAAGATGGGTCAGACACTATATACAAGTGCTACCCCAAAGGAGTGGGAAATGAAAAAGTCCAAAAGAAGAATCGTAGAACAAATGATTAGACCAACTGGCATTCCAGATCCTGAAATAACAGTGTTCCCTACAGAAAATCAGGTAGAAGACCTTTTGAAAAGAATTGAAGAAAGAGTGGCAAATAAGGAACGTGTGCTTGTAACTACACTTACAAAGAGAATGGCAGAAGAGCTTTCTTCCTATCTTCTTGAAAAGGGAATCAAGGTAACATATCTTCATTCAGATATTGTGACTCTTGAAAGAACAGATATCTTGGACGATCTGAGAAAGGGTAACTACGATGTATTGGTTGGTATCAACCTCTTAAGAGAGGGTTTAGACCTTCCGGAGGTATCTCTTGTTGCTATCCTTGATGCCGATAAAGAAGGATTTTTAAGATCAGAAACTTCCCTTGTACAAACAATGGGGCGCGCAGCAAGACATTTGAAGGGGGAAGTTGTAATGTATGCAGACAACATAACGGGGAGCATGGAAAGGGCTATTGATGAGGTAAACAGAAGAAGAGAGATTCAGCTTAAGTACAACAAAGAGCACAACATAACACCTATTCAGATATCAAAACCAATCAGAAAGAGACTTATTGAGGAAATAGCAGAGGATAAAGGTAAGATAGAAATTGATAGAGAATTTATAGATCCCGCTGAATATTCACAAATTCCTCCAGATGAACTTAAAAAAGAAGTAAAGAGATTAACAGCTCTTATGAAATATGAGGCAGAAATGCTCAACTTTGAAAAAGCAGCCATTTTACGAGATAGGGTGCGTAATGTTAAGGGCTTTTTGAAATAACTCTTTTATCTGAGCCCATTATAGGATATAACTGTAGTATATGGTTATGGGCCTTATTCAAAAATTAATTAGTTTAGTTTCCTCCTTAGGTGGTTTTATACTAACGCCTATACGTAAACTTAGTGCTTTCAAGATTACCTTTAAGGTTCCCTACAAGGAATTAAATAAGAAGATCACCTTAATTAAAAAAAGAATTAAAATATTAAAGAAAACTTTGAGGCGCCTTTATAAGAAGGGACATGTCTTCTTAAGAACACTATCCAAATTTAGTAATAAGAAGATAAAGAAAAAAACAAAGACAAAGAAGAGGAAAAGAAAGAGAAAGGGAAAGACAAAAGAAAAAGTGGTATTACTTCCCTCATTAAACAGGTTTCTCAATTTTCCAGGTTTTAAACCATTTTTGTTTGGAATAGGCTTTTCCTTAATCTTTATATTAATTCCTTTGGTAGGGTACGTTTGGTTTCAACAATTACCTAGTCCCCAGCTTTTATCCCAAATAACAAATAAGTCAACAAAGATACTAGATAGGAAAGGCAGGCTTCTATATGATATTTATCTTGAGAAGAAGTATGAACCTGTAGATTTATCTGAAATTCCAGACGATGTTATAAAGGCTACCTTAGCAATAGAAGACTCTAGTTTTTATAGACACTCTGGTATAAGGCTATCAAGCATTATACGGGCAGCAAAGGTTAATTTATTAAATGATGAATTACAAGGTGGTTCAACGATAACGCAGCAACTTGTTAAAAACGTGTTATTAACTCCCGAAAGAACCGTTTCAAGAAAGGTTAAGGAAATTGTCATTTCCCTGATGGTAGAAAAAAGATATACAAAGGAAGAGATACTAGAGCTTTATCTAAACAATATTTCTTATGGAGGAACTGCCTGGGGGATTCAGTCTGCGTCCCACAAGTTCTTTGGTAAAGACGTATGGGAACTTGATTTAGCAGAAGCAGCTTTCTTGGCAGGGTTGCCTTCAGCACCCTCTGCCTACTCACCCTTTTTAACGAGTCCTGATGTAAGTAAAGCAAGGCAAAAAGTGGTGTTGGATAGAATGCAAGATTTAGGGTATATAACAAAGGAGGAAGCAGGGGATGCCTTTGAAAAGGATTTGATACTTGTTTCTCAGGCAGAATATATAAGAGCTCCTCATTTCGTAGCTTATATAAGAAAACAACTTGAAGAAACCTACGGAAGTCGTTATGTGACCCTGGGGGGACTGACCGTTATGACAACACTGGATTTAGACCTTCAGGAGCAAGTTCAGGATATTGTTACTCAAGAAGTAGCAAATAACTCCTTTTATGGATTCTCTAATGGTGCCGCAGTTGTTTTAGATGTACAGACTCGTGAAATTATTGCTTATGTTGGGTCTAAAGATTACTTTGCAGATGATATCGATGGAAAATTTGATATAGCAACTGCTTACAGACAACCAGGATCTTCTATTAAACCTGTTACGTATTCCTTAGCTTTTCAAAATAAACTCACCCCCGCAACAATCATTGATGACTCCCCGCTAAGTATTAACACAATACAAGGTGTCTATAGTCCAAGAAATTATGATGGTAAATATCATGGGAATGTATCCCTCAGAAGAGCTTTGGCTAATTCATACAACATTCCTGCAGTAAAACTTGCTCAAAGACTAGGTCCAGATAATATTGTTGATCTTGGGAACAAACTGGGTCTTAGTAACTGGGAGGTAGATGGTTCCTATGGTGTCTCTATAACCTTGGGTGGGAAGGAAGTAAGACTACTTGATCATACAAATGTTTTTTCAACCTTTGGTGCCCATGGCAGGTACAAGAATGAGACTGGTATTTTAGCTGTTAAGGATGCTAATGGTTTTGAAATTCACAATGATACAAGGAGAGAAAATAGAGTTTTATCTGAAGGTATTTCCTATCTTATTTCAAATATTCTTTCAGATAACAACGCAAGAGCTCCCGCTTTTGGATACAACAGTGCCCTTGTAGTACCTAACCACCCTGTTGCTGTAAAAACTGGTACCACAGATTCTATAAGAGACAACTGGACGATGGGGTATACCCCAAAGTATGCAGTAGGTGTGTGGGTAGGTAACAATGACAATACCCCTATGCATCCTAACCTAAGCTCGGGGCTTACTGGAGCAGCCCCAATTTGGAATAAGATAATGCGAACCTTGCTTGATGGTACTCAACCCTTACCTTTTGAAAAACCAAAAAGTGTATTCACTAAAACAGACAAAAAGTGCAATGCCTCGGAGATTTTTGTTAAGGGTTCATATATTCCAGCAGATTTATGTCCAGAGGTAGAAGAAGATGACGATGATGATGAAAAAGAGAAAGACTGATCTTTAAAAGGTCATTCCAGATGATATACTTTATTTATCATGCACATTTCAATTGATATGGGCGGCACTACAACTAGAATTGCTTCTTCTAAGGATCTTGAATCTATTCATAAATCAGAGAAATTTCCAACACATAAAGATCTTTTCGAGCAAAAGAAACTTGTTACAAATACAATTCAGAACCTAATTGATGGTGAAAATGTTGAATACATCTGTATGGGTGTTCCAGGTATGGTTGATAAGAAAGAAAGAGTATTTGAGAATATTGTTAATTACCCCCAACTATCAGGTCAAACATTTGAATCTTTCTTTGATCTAACTGAAACAAATGACAAACTTCTTGTTGAAAATGATGCAGCACTGGCAGGACTAGGAGAAGCTGGTAGGGGAGAAGCACAAGATCATTCTGTAGTTGCTTATCTAACCCTGAGCACTGGGGTCGGTGGTGTCTTAATAAAAGATAAAATGATTGATGATATACCAGAGCATTCTGAACCTGGACATATGGTTATTGTTGAAGATGGTATTGAGGACGAAGTGTGTGGTCAAAAGGGTTGTCTTCATGCCTATCTTTCTGGAGCAATGTTTGAAAAGACATATTTTTGCAATGATCCCAAGGCTACCTTTTGTGAGGGTGAAAGACCTGAGGATACAAATGATAAAAAGATCTGGAAGGAATATGGTAAGCATCTTGCAACAGGGCTTACCAACATCATTGCTATGTGGGATCCACAAATAGTGGTTATAGGAGGAAGTATTTCAAACAAATGGGATCTATTTAGTCCTTCCATGTTTGATTCACTTAACGACCAAGCTCTTTTTGAAGTACCTAAGGTGGTAAGGTCTACACTTGGTGATGACAATGGCTTATTAGGTGGCTTAGATTTAATTAAAGGAAGGCGGAACTAGTGGGAGTACCAGAGGCAGCTCCTTTTGATGGTTCTGTAGAAATATATTCCTCAAATTTTGCGAAAGATTCTATACCTGTTACTAACGTAGAAACACAAAAATACGGCAGGTCGAACCTGCATAATGTTCTTGAGGAGTTTAAAAGTTATGTAGGATCCGAAGACTTTGATGAGGAAAAGTATTTCCCTGCGGACTCTGGTATTAGAGTAAAGGAACATTTGATCTCAACTTTGGGTGGAATTCAAAGTTCTTTAGCAGGTCAGAATGCTTTGAGTGAGGACATGGTCAGCGTAGCTAGGATTGCCCTGTTTCATAGCAAAGAGGTACATACTAAATTATTGGAAGAACTTGAAGAAAAAATTGTTAATTCAGATCATGTTGATGCCTCAGACAGGGCCGCCTTGGATCAAACCTTAGATATTCACTCAGATCGGGATTATGAGTTCTCATCTTTGCATAAAACCTTTGTTGCTGAAAAATGGTTAAATACCAAACTTAGCGAATCAGTTATAGATACAATTGCACCTGATCAAAAGTCACATCTTCACAAACCCGAATGAATCCCGTATACTTTTTAAGTTATGGGTAGTCCCTCAGACACAATTACAATTAAAGGTGCACGTCAACATAATTTAAAGAATGTTGATTTAAGCATACCTAAGAACAAATTCGTTGTATTCACAGGAGTTTCTGGATCCGGTAAATCATCCCTTGCTATGGATACTATCTATGCTGAAGGACAACGTAGATATGTAGAAAGTTTGTCTTCATATGCACGCCAGTTCTTAGGAGTTATGGATAAACCCGATGTTGATAGCATTGAAGGTCTATCTCCTGCAATAGCTATTGATCAAAAGACCACATCTCGTAACCCCAGATCTACTGTGGGAACAGTAACTGAGGTTTATGATTTTTTAAGATTACTTTATGCACGTATAGGGCATCCTCATTGTCCTGATTGTGGAACAGAGATATCTCGACAAAGCCCTCAACAAATACTGGCAAAGGTAGTTGAGATTGTTAAAGAACAACCGGAATATAAAACTAAACGTGGGGTTCGATTTATGCTCATGTCTCCCATAGTTAGAGATAGAAAGGGAGAATATTCTGCTTTATTTGATAATCTAAGGAAGCAAGGAATAGTTAGAGCGCGTATTGATGGTAGGATTCATGATCTAAAAGGTGACTTAGCACTTATTAAGACTAACAAACATACAATTGAAGCTGTACTTTCCAGACAAGTTATAACTTCCTCAAAATTAAGTGATAAGAAAGAATTAAAGTCATTTGAATCTGAAATGTATCAGACAGTTGAAACAGCACTAAAACTTAGCAGTGGTTATGTTGTTCTTGCTGTTATTAAAGATAAGGACTTTGATTTTAAAGAGGATCCTACAAAGTTTGAAGATCATCTGTTTTCTGAAAACTTTGCTTGTGCAAGCTGCAGCTTGTCCTTACCTGATTTAGAACCCCGCACCTTTTCATTTAACTCTCCCCATGGAGCATGCCCTGCGTGTGATGGCCTTGGTACCCAACTAAATATTGATGAGGAGCTTGTAATGAATCCTAAACTTAGTGTTACGCAGGGAGGAATATTCCCTTGGTCTAATCTTTTTGATGGCAAGGAAACCTGGACAGCAAGAGTTATACAATCAGTTGCAAATGAATATGGTTTCTCTTTAAGAGATCCTATTAGGGATCTGTCTAAAAAGCATTTTAATATCTTAATTAATGGACCATCCGAACCTAGAAGGCTTAAGGTTGATTATGAAAA
>CAZTXE010000017.1:0-6325 GCA_964617305.1 uncultured Candidatus Saccharibacteria bacterium
ATCCGGTAATTTGTTTATTTTGAATAAAGGGTTCGGTTGGTTGCTTTCTACCCATTTTGTTACGGGAAAATCCAATTCTGATTTCTCGTAGGGCACCCACCGAACCCTTTTGCAAACCATTGGAGGGGGATCGTCTCGATCCCTAACGGTTCGCTCAAACTTATAATAACACTATTCTTTGCTAATGAGCATTAGCCTTACTTATAAAATATGCTTATAATACGCAAACCTAATCCAAATTTGATTGTACTCATAAAGGTGTGTCCCATGATAAATTTCTTAAGAAGGATTTTTGATAGGCGTTGGTGGGGACACTATATATATCAGTGCCCTACACATCAGGATTCCTTAGTTTATTCAAAGGAGTATTTTGGAGACTCCCCTATGTGCCAATGCCCGACCGAATGGGCTTGCACTTATGACACGGAGCATCGTGTTAAGGCAACCATTGTGGCTGAACCAACATCAAAGGGAATAAGTAGCACTGCTTTCATGCTTTTTACGTGTTCTGTGTGTGGCTATGCTGTACTAAATAAAGAAGTGTGTGGTAAGAGGATGAGTTTGATTTCATACCCCATATTCTAGATTCTAACTTTCTTCAAATGGTAAATGGCGGGTGCATTAATATAAATTGATGCACCTGCTAAACCCTTAAGTTTAATAGCAGGAATTCTATAGCTATTTTTATACCAATATTTGTTTCAACTAGATCTTTTCTTACGTGATTAATTAGCTCAATATTTTTGCTATTTGGAATTGTTAAATTTCTTCTTAATTCCCCTACCCAATATTCAAGTGTTTGAATTATTTCCTCTCTTTCATCTTTTACAAATTCAACACTAAAAGCGAGTCTTTCGCCCTCACTCATAGCCAAAACCTTTGTAATGGCTGTACTTTCATGCTCGATATCTTCTTTTTGCCTGCATTCAAGCTTTTTGCATCTAGAAACAATGGTTTCTAGTAGAGACTTCTCTGTTTTTGTATTTAGAAAGATAGTTACATAATCGGATGATTCCTCAAGGGTTTTAAGCAAGGCATTTTGAGCAGGGATTGTGAGTAGTTCTGCTTTACCCACAACAACGGCTTTATTATCGTGGCTTAGAGGTTTTTCTGTTAAGAACTTTATAACTTCTCTAATTTGTTTTATACCTAGGGATTTTTTGCCTTCAATTGTTTCCACTACAAATAAATCAGGATTATTCTCAGAAACCTCTAGATCCAGGTTGTCTAGTTTTTGTTCAATTATTTCTTTTCTTGCAGTGTGGGTACCGCCATAAACGAGTATAGAAGGCATAGGAAAATTATACAGCACTTGTTATATAATACGTTTGGATGCAGAATCCTTCTTTGGAGGATTTCTTAGTAGCTCTCCTTTTCCTAGCTTGGTCAAATAAAACCTAGTGAAAGGAAAAGAAATGAGTGAATGGGATTACACTGGAACCCTGTGGATAAGGTTGTATAGAAGTGCATTTTGTTACTGTTTACGTTTTGGTTACGAAACGGTAATAGTTTCAACTCTTTCTGAGTTGGAAGAGGTTGCTAGAGAGGTAATTGGTACTCCAGTGATTTGGAATGTATTTGCTGAAACAACTCTGAAAGGTTGGGGTTGTTATAAGCTGCTTTTTGATTCAGATCAAGAAGTTCTTAGTAAAGCCCGCCGTATCCTTAGGAAATAAGATACTAGCTAGACCAAAAAATCGCGTTACCTAAATCTGTGCGCGATTTTTTTATTTGGTTTATTGCAAAGTGTTTCCCTACCCTGTTATCATTTGCTAGTATTAATACAACCGCTACGTAATGTGACTTTAAAAAGTCACAGGTTGTGCGGTAGATAGAACCTGCCCATGGCACTAAAAAACAACAACAAGGGAATAGAAGATATACTCTTTGATCAAAAGCTAATTACCGATGATCAACTCTCCGCAATTAAATTTGAACATGTAAATACAGGTAAGGCCATTGAACAGATTCTTAAAGAACGTGGTTATGTAACAAATGACCAATATGTAAAAGCCTTTGGTACTGTCTATGGTATAGAGTATGCACAACTTGATGGTAAGACTGTTGATCCTGCTTTATTAGAATTAATTCCACATGCTATTGCTGAAAAATATGGAGTTGTACCCTTTGAACTTGATAAAGATAAAGAGCTTTTATCCGTTGCAATGCTTGATCCCCTAGATTTACAGGCAATCTCCTTTTTAGAAACAAAGACTGGTTACAAGGTAAAACCATTTGTATCCACAGCAAAAGAAATTGAAAATATTATTGAAGAACAGAGCGGTAAGGTTATTGGAGAAGAAATAACAGCTGCACTTGAAGAAATTTCTCAAACTACTCTTAAGATTGAGGAAAACCAGGGAGACCTTGATGATGAAGCAACACTCCGTGATGCTCCTATTGCTCGTATTGTTGGAATGGTACTGGAAACTGCTGTTAAAACAGGTGCATCGGATGTTCATATAGAACCTACTGAAAAAGATACCCGTCTTCGTTATCGAATAGACGGTATTTTGGAAGAAAAAAGAAAACTTCCTAAACAAATGCATGAATCACTCATAGCCCGTATCAAAATCTTAAGCAGCATGAAGATTGATGAGAAGCGTCTTCCTCAGGACGGTAGATTTAAGGTTGAGGTTGGAAAATCAAAGACTGACCTTCGTGTATCTACACTCCCCACTATCTATGGTGAAAAAGTAGTTATACGTCTTCTAAAAGAAGAAGGTGCAATTTTTACATTTGATGACTTGGGTTTAAGAGGACTTTCTCTTAAAAGATTTAAAGAAGCAATTACAAAATCTGTAGGAATGATCCTTGTTACAGGACCTACAAGCTCTGGTAAGACAGTTACCTTAGCCTCTACCCTATCAAAGCTTAATACAGTACGAGTAAATATTATGACTGTTGAAGATCCTGTCGAAATTAGAGTTGCTGGTGTGAATCAAGTGCAAATTAACCCTAAAGCTGGTTTAACATTTGCTACTGGTTTGCGTTCCTTTTTACGTCAAGACCCAAACATCATCATGGTAGGAGAGGTAAGAGACGCAGAAACGGCTGAGCTTGCAATTCATGCAGCACTTACTGGTCACTTAGTTCTTTCTACACTTCACACAAACTCTGCTGCGGGTGCTGTTCCTAGAATGCTTGATATGGGTGTTGAGAACTTCTTATTAGCGTCCACACTAAATGCTGTTTTAGCTCAGCGTCTTGTCAGAAAGATTTGTGAAGAGTGTAAGGAAGAATATGCTCCTCCAGAATCCGTGGTTGAAGATATCAGAAGAGTCATTGATGGTATTTCACATTCACAAATATTAATGAGCAAAGATAAGGGTATTGTTGAGTCTGTCAAAAAGGTACAAAAGGGAGACGTTAAGCTAACCCGTGGTAAGGGCTGTGATGTCTGTAATGGTACCGGTTACAAAGGTAGAACTGGCATTTTTGAAGTACTTGAGATGACAGAAGAGGTACAACGTTTAACACTGGAACACAAATCTAGTGGAGAAATTCACAAAAAAGCTATGGAAGAAGGAATGCTTACTTTAGAACAAGATGGTTATTTAAAGGTAGTCGAAGGTTTAACTACCATAGAAGAGGTACTTAGAGTTTCAAAAGGATAAGATGCCAAAATTTAATGTTGCTCAGTTATTAGAAAAAGTAGTTGATATGCAGGCTTCTGACTTGCATCTCAGTGTAGGTGTTTCTCCTGTTGTTCGTGTGAACACTGCACTATCCCCTCTTTCAGATATACCTCCATTAACAGTTGAGGATATTGAATTCTTTTTAACTCAAGTTTTAAGCCAGGAACAAAAGGATGTACTGGATGTGAATAAGGAATTAGATTTATCAGTAGCCTTAGGTGAAAAAGTACGTTTTAGGGTAAATGTCTTTTATCAAAAGGGCTATCCAGCTGTTGCCCTAAGAGCAATTCCTGTGAAAGTACCATCTTTGGAGGCATTAAATTTACCCCCAGTTGTAGGTCAACTTGCTGAACTTCCTCAAGGGTTGGTTCTTGTCACGGGACCTACAGGACATGGTAAATCAACAACGATTGCCGCTATGGTAGATAGAATTAATGAGACAAGAGCAGAACACATTTTAACTATTGAAGATCCTATTGAATATATCTTTGGAAACAAAAAATCACTTATAGAGCAAAGAGAGATGTATCTTGATACACATTCTTGGGAAGTTGCTCTAAAAAGTGTTTTAAGACAGGATCCAAATGTAGTGTTTATTGGTGAGATGCGCGACCATGCTTCTATGCAGGCTGCCCTCACAATTTCTGAAACAGGACATCTTGTGTTTACAACACTTCATACCAATTCAGCCGCACAAACCATAGATCGTGTTATAGATTCTTTTCCTCAGCACCAACAAGCACAGGTGAGAACACAACTTTCACAGGTTTTGGAGGCCATTGTTTCCCAGCGGTTGGTTCCATCTGCTAGCAAAGGTATGGTTCCTGCAGTTGAGGTTATGATGGTAAACTCTGCTGTTAGAAACCTTGTACGTGAAGGTAAAACGCACCAACTAGATAACGTAATAAGTACCGGGGGTAATGCGGGCATGGTCAATTTAGAAAATAGTTTAGCCGAGCTTGTTAAAAATGGTGATATCCAAATGGAAGATGCTTTGCATGTGTCACTAAACCAAGATGAACTTAGGAGATTGTTGGAGAAATAAAAAATGCCTCTATTTGATTACAAAGCGGTTGATACAGTAGGAAAAAAAAGAGCCGGAACGGTTGATGCAAGATCAAAAGCCTCTGCCGTTGGATTATTAAAGGAGCAAGGTCTTTATGTTATTTCCCTTGATGAGCAAAAAGACAATATTGTAGATCAACTCATCTCTGTAAGAGGTGTACCCGAATCTGAGGTTGTAGCTGTAACAAGACAGCTCGCAACAATGATTTCAGCGGGTCTTCCAATATCTCGTGGTTTAGAGGTGCTCGCGGAACAATCTCAAAACAAAAACATGCACAAGATACTTCTTAATATATTAAGAGATGTTCAAGGTGGTTCCACTCTTTCAAATGCCTTAGCTAAATATCCCGCAGCCTTCTCCCCTACCTATGTAGCCCTTGTGGATGCAGGTGAGGCTTCAGGAAAACTTGAGGAAATTTTAAAAAGACTTGCAGACACACTGGAATCTCAAAGAGATTTTAAATCAAGATTTAAGAGTGCCATGATTTATCCGGCAATTATTTTTATTGCTATGATTGGTGTTTTTATATTGATGATGTTATTTGTTATTCCAAAATTAGCAGACATGTATGAAAGCATGAATGTAAAGCTTCCTCCAATCACACAAGGGATGATTAATATTTCTAATTTGATGACAGAGTTTTGGTATCTATTCTTACTTATACTTGTTATAGGATTTCTGGGTGCAAGATCTTTCTTCGCAACACCACAAGGAAAAGAATTGACCTCCACAGTTATGTCGAAACTTCCTGTTTTTGGTAAATTAATTCTTCAAAAGGATTTAACAGAATTTGCACGAACTTTAAGTTTGCTTATTGCATCTGGTATTCCTATCACAGAAGCTTTAGACATTGTATCTAAGGTTTTAACTAATGCTGCATTAAAAGAAGGTGCTTTAAAAGCTGCTACTGTTGTGGAAAAAGGTGGTTCGTTTTCTGATTATCTAAAGCAAGACAAGCATTTTCCTCCCCTTCTTGGTCAGATGACAAGTGTTGGTGAGGAGACAGGTCAGCTTGATGAAGTTTTAAATAGAATTGGTATCTTTTACGCATCAGAAACAGATCATGCTGTAAAAGGACTTTCTTCGGCTCTAGAGCCAATAATATTGATATTGCTAGGTGGTATGGTTGGTCTTTTGATCGTTTCGATCATAACTCCGATCTATAAGATCACTTCAAGTTTGTAGTTAATTAGTAAAAACTGAGAAGGAGGTGAAGAACATGACAAATAAAAGAACCGAAAAAGGTTTCACATTAGTGGAACTATTAGTCGTTGTAGCTATTATCGCAGTACTTGCTGGTGTAGTTATTGTTGCAATAAACCCAGCTGCTCTTCTCCAAAAGTCACGAGACGCAACACGTCTTCAAGACATGGAGAACGTTCACAAAGCTATGT
Source organism: uncultured Candidatus Saccharibacteria bacterium (assembly GCA_964617305.1). Classification (GTDB taxonomy): domain Bacteria; phylum Patescibacteriota; class WWE3; order UBA101185; family UBA10185; genus CAZTXE01. Next base: position 6,099 of record CAZTXE010000017.1, read on the forward strand.
CTTTGGCATTAGCTGATGGTGAAATAGCATTAACAGCTACAGGAACCTGTTCTACCTGTGATTCTGGATCAGGTACACAGGCTGTAGACGGTACTGGTTGGGTTAAATTCTCTATTCCAACAGGAAAAACTGGTTTGGCTAAATACCTACCAGCACTTCCAGCTGACCCAACAAACACAGGTACAAGTGTTTATACCTATGGTGGTACAACTGCAGGTTATGAGTTA
>CAZTXE010000017.1:6335-6842 GCA_964617305.1 uncultured Candidatus Saccharibacteria bacterium
GAGTGTTAGAGTCACCTGACAACGCAGCAAAGATGAGCACAGATGGTGGTAACTCAGCTTCTACCTGGGAGATTGGGACATCTTTAACCATTCTCTGATCTGCCCAAAAGCAGAAGTTAGACGTACTAGCTACGTAGCGGTATGTAAGAAAGCTCCCGGTACACCCGGGAGCTTTCAATTCCCCACACAACAACAAAAACCCTTGCCAACACCCCACAAAAAATGATAGATTGGGGTGTAATTTCCAATTTCTACCAACTCTAGGTATTTATGACAGATAGTATTGATTACATAGATCCAAATATTGAGAACGAAACCCTTTCATTCAAGGAGTTTCTAAAGGTATTCCAATGGGTATTTAAACTTCAGTTTGAGGTTGATAAATTTTATGCAACCATATATGGTGTAGCTCGCTTACTTGCCACCTTAGTTCCTATAGCTACCGCATATTTAACAACGCAACTTATTGACAAGGTAATTGAGGTAGTACAACAAAATAGCAGTATA
>CAZTXE010000017.1:6852-10810 GCA_964617305.1 uncultured Candidatus Saccharibacteria bacterium
AGACTCCATGTTTCCATATTTGGTTTTGATCTTTGCTGTTCAACTTTTGAGTTCTTGGTTTAATACCCTGAGGAGCTATTCCAACAATGTCTTGCGTGAAAGGACAAATCCACATATAACAAGAGTTATCTATTTAAGGCTTGCCTCCTTAGGAATTGAAAGACTAGAAGATCCAGAAATTACAAATAACATAAACAGAATAAAGAACACTTCATATAATGTGCTAACATATTTCACTCAAGGAATTCAGCTCATAAGTTATAGTGTTAGTTTCGTAGTTTCCCTAGCACTTTTATCCCTAAACTTTCCAATTTTAGCTCCTGTTGTAATCTTTGCAGCACTTCCTGCTATGCTTCATGACAAGAAACAGAGATCTAACTTTTGGTCCTTTGTAAGAAGTACCACAGAAAAGTCTAGGCATGCTTGGTCTAATACGTGGTGGTTAAATGATCCTCAGAAACTACAAGAAATCACAACAGTACAGGCGGTTTCATTTTTAGACAACAGGTATTGGAAATTTATCAATTGGAACTATGCGAAAGTTAAGAAAATATATAACAAATGGTATTTTCATAATGAATCCTTAAGAATTCTTAGTATCTTTGCGTATTTCTTTAGTTATGTTCATATCCTTTCCAAATTAGCGTTAAATAAACTAACTGTTGGTGCGGTGTTTTTTAATATTAGGCTTGTTGAAAGGCTATCTAGTGACTTTGAATCGGTAACTTCTACCTACAATAATCTAATTGAGTACACTGTTAAATTTAAGGAGGCTTATGCTTTCTTTCAAATGGAACCCGCTTTCTCCGATGGCAAGATAGTATTACCTTCTCTCCAGGCAGGGCCTGAGATTGATATTAATAATGTTACTTTTGCTTATCCCAAGTCTGAGAAGGCAGTTATCGAGAATTTCAGCTTGAATATTAAACCTGGTGAAAAGGTAGCAGTTGTGGGGCATAATGGTGCGGGTAAAACAACCATTGCAAAACTTCTTGCACGTTTCTACTTACCTATATCTGGAGAGATACTCATTGATGGTAATTCGATTGTTGATATAGATAGTGCCTCTCTATATAAAAATTTGTCAATTTTGTTTCAAGAATTTAACATGTATGGTTATTTAACAGTGCGGGAGAATGTAGCTGTTGGTGGTTTAACTCGGGATGTGGATGATGAAAAAATAATTACGGCCTTAAAACAAGCGGATGCTTGGGATTTTGTTAGTGAATATTCTAAAGGTCTTGATCAAATACTCACTCCAAGATTTAAAGGTGGTATTAGACCATCAACAGGACAATGGCAAAAGATTGCAATCGCAAGGTTCTTTTATAGAGATGCTCCCCTAATTATTTTTGATGAACCAACTGCTGCTATTGATGCTGTTTCTGAATACAATATCTTTAATAAGATCTATGATTTCTTTGAAGGAAAAACAGTAATTCTTATTTCACATAGATTCTCCACTGTTAGAAACGCAGATAGAATCATCGTTGTTGAAAATGGAAAGATCATTGAACAAGGAAGTCATGAAGACTTACTTGATTTAGATGGTTACTACGCCAAATCCTTCAAACTTCAAGCAGAAGGTTATAGCATGGAAAAGACTGAAACAATTGCGTAGTTTCCCATATATAGGTAATATAAATTAATGCTAGAAACCCTGAAATTTTCAACAGAAGCAATATTCCCCGTATTAGGTTATACATTTACATTTATAATAGGAAACTTTATTGGCTCCTTTCTTAATGTTATAGCTGATAGAACAGCCAAATCCGTAGAAACAGGAAAGAGATTATCCCCTTTTAAAGGCAGATCTCAATGCGATGACTGCGGGGAGAAACTTGGTTTGAAAGACCTTTTCCCCTTACTTTCATTTGCTTCTCTAAAGGGTAAGTGCAGATACTGTAAAGCAAAACTATCCTTCTTCTACCCTATATCTGAGATACTAACAGGTCTTGCTTTTGTTGGACTTGCTTACTATCTAAATGTATTTGGTCTAAACACCTTTATGTCTTGGTTATCTTTTGCTTATTTAGCAATAGTAATATCGTTTATGCTTGTTATCTTTTTGGCAGATCTAAAGTATCAAATCATTCCAAACAAAGTAATATTTCCTGCCATAGCCTTTGTCTTGCTTGTAATGCTTATAAGCATGGGAGTATTAGCACTAGGTTCATACAAGCAACTCTCCGCTGATCCTTTCGGTAGATACTTACTTCAAACGGGTTATTGGGAGAGTCAAATGATCTCTATGCTAAAGAACTTTGGTTTAACCCTAGGAACAGCAGGGATATTGGCTGGTTTCTTCTGGCTTCTTATCATTATCACTAAAGGCAAAGGTATGGGTGGTGGGGATGTAAAATTAGCCTTCCTTATAGGGATTGTTAATGGGTTTCCAATGAACATAGTTGCTATCATACTGGGATTTGTAATAGGGGCTGTTTACAGCAGCATATTAATGGTGCTTGGCAGAAAGAGCTTAAAGGATGTTATTCCGTTTGGCCCATTCCTTATAATAGGTAGTGTTCTCGCCTTTGCATTTGGCCAGCAACTTTTCGATTGGTACATCGGATTAATATAGATACCAATAGATATATCATTGACAAACACCCTATAACCTGTGATAATTTTTGTGTGAAATAAATATTTTCGATAAAAAGTCTCAACAGCTAGAGGCTTTTTTTCTTTATTAACCCAAACAAGACCCATGAGAGGAGGTCGACATGAAAGTTTTACGTGGTTTGTTTTATTCACTGGTTTTTATTACCTGTGTTATGTTACAGGTAATCGTCGGAGCTCCTTTGGTTGCTGCATCTAATGGTGATGAACTTGTTGTGTTTGCAGGGAGTGTAAGCCATTCCTTCGCAAAGATTTCTCAAATACCCACCCTTACACAGCACTTACTTACGAGTACTCCTGCTCCTACGTTTGTAGTGAACCCTGCTTTGGTTAGCACCTTTGGTGTTACCAGCACTCCAGCACAGGGCATTCCTACTGAAACTTTGACTCCAACTGAAGTGGTTTTATTGGAAGCTGAGCCTATCTGTTCTTCCTCCTGCATAAATTGGGGGTGGTTGACTATAAGAACAGATTTTTTCTATAAAGAGGGTTCATACTCCAAACCCCAAACCTATGTGGAAGGGGAAAACTTGGGTTTTCAGGTTGATTCATCCGGAAATTTTGTTAATGGTATCGCTTTTGACAAAATGGAATTCTGCAGTTGGGATTTGCCAGCAGAAAATTCTGGAAGTTGTGTAAATGGAGGTACTTTGGTTTTCTTTGATAAAGAAAATATTGACCTAGAGGATTTGCCTTACCATTCCGATGGATGGACTTATGTTGCGGACTTCTTGGAAAATGACGCTTATCTTTTTGGGGGTCATTATATCGCAATAGTTTTCGATGGAAGTTTTGCAGCCCATCAAGGGGAGGCATTGTCTGAAGCCTTTGAGTGCTATGCTGGTCCTATGATTTTGAAAGCACCTGAAATGGTTTCAGCTCTCGGTATAGAGCGTTTAGCTCAGAGTGCTTGGTTTGCGGTACCTGTTCCAGGAGATCTTGTTTCTGAATTGACCGTAATAGGGGTTTTATTGGGAGAGAATGGTGACATTATGGTAAACCCAGATACCAAAGTGGCGGTGCTTGTTGCCCCCCATGAGGACAAATCAGGGTGCAAAAATTACGCGGACTGAAATCTAGATGCAGATACTTCGAAGGTTAAGGTATCTGCATCTTTACATGACAAACTCTTTTTGACACAATTTGATTATGAAGAAACTTGTCCAATTGATCCCCATAAAAAAAATATTAATAAAATTAGGAGCTTTTCTTTTAGTAGTTGTTTTTACAGTAGGTCTATTAAGTTGGTTGTATATCTCCCCCGTTTTTCTTGAAAATGTGCCATTAAGTTTTGTTCGTAGAAGAATGGATTATATGTTTTATTATGCTTATTTAGACA
>CAZTXE010000018.1:0-10687 GCA_964617305.1 uncultured Candidatus Saccharibacteria bacterium
ATTTGGAAGATAAACAAAGGCTGTTCTTAAGCACTAGAGTTGTACACAGGATGCCTATGTGTTGGAGAACGGGAACGCCACTAATATATAAACCAATAAAGAGTTGGTACGTAGCAGTAACAAAGATTAAAGATAAAATGTTAAAACAGAACCAGAAACTAAACTGGCTCCCTGAACACTTAAAGGATGGTATGTCCAAACAATGGTTATCAGGTGCACGTGACTGGGCCTTAAGTAGAAAAAGATATTGGGGTACACCTCTTCCAATTTGGATAAATGATAAAACAGAGGAAATGGTATTTATTGGTTCCTTTGAAGAATTAAAGGAACTATCCGGTATTGAAGTTACAGACCCACATCGTCCTTATGTTGATGACATAACATGGGAGGATAAGAAAAAAGGTGGGACGTTTAGAAGAGTTGAGGATGTTATAGATGTTTGGTATGACTCAGGTTCAGTGCCCTTTGCAAAACTTCATTATCCCTTTGAAAACAAGGATAAATTTGATGTTATGGTTCCAGCAGATTACATATCTGAGGGATTAGATCAGGTTCGTTTGTGGTTTTATACAATGCATGTTTTGGGTGTAGCTTTATTTGATGAAGTTCCTTATAAAAATGTTGTTACAACAGGGATGCTCTTGGATAAACATGGTAAGAAACTAAGTAAGAGTAAAAAGAACTTTCCCCCTATGGATGAGGTTTTGGATGAATTTGGTGGGGATATATTGCGATTATTCTTATTAAACTCTCCAATAGTTCAAGCAGAGAGTGCTAGGTTTTATAGAGAAGCCCTAATTGATGTGAAAAAGGAATTCTTTCTTCCGCTTTGGAATTCAGTACGTTATTTTGTAACCTATGCAAATGCAAATAAATTTGAGCCTTCTCTATCTATCCCTAAGATAGATAATGTTTTGGATAAGTGGATTCTTGCACGTCTACAACAAACTATTAATACTGTTACTGAAAAAATGGATGAATATAAATTCATGGAAGCTTCCCGTCAGCTAAGTCCCTTTATAAGTGACCTATCTACCTGGTATATAAGAAGATCTAGGGAAAGATTAAGATCGGGAGATAGGAATGCTTTTGCTACCTTGCATTATGTTTTAAGTCAGTTTGCAAAATTAATAGCACCAATGACTCCTTTCTTGGCTGAGTCTCTCTATGAGCATCTGGGTTTAAGAGAATTAACTAAGTTAGCTTCCGTACATTTTGATTTGTATCCCAAGACAAAGAAATTATCAAAGAAGGATCTAGACTTAATTAATGATATGCGCTCTGATAGAGATCTCGTATCTTCAGTTCTAGCTCAAAGGGGCACCCAAAATATTCCAATCAGACAACCACTTCAAAGTTTCAGTACAGCTGGTAAGGTGTATTTTGAAGATATTGTTAAAGATGAGGTTAATGTAAAAGAAGCACTAGTGGATTTATCTTTAGAGGAAAATGTTGTACAGCTTGATACAAATATCACACAGGAACTAAAATATGAGTATTTAGCGCGTGAAATGATAAGAAAGATACAATCTCTTAGAAAGAAAGCTAGTTTAACTGTGGGGGATAAAGTTGTTGTTGTATATCCAGAAGACAGTGAACTTACAGAGGTAGTAAAGGTTCATGGAGATAATATCAGAAACACGGTAGGTGCTATTTCCATGACTGCTGGGGAAGCCTATGAGATTACTAAAGAAAGCTAATTGGTTTTTAATAATTCTACCCTTGTTAATCTTTTCTCTTGGTGGTGTTACTTTATTTTCAACATCCCCCAACCTTATTAGTAATCAAATGCAATTTTTCTTTGTGGGGTTAATTGTATTTATTGTGGTTTCTCTTATTGATTATGAGTTACTAAAACCCGTATGGAAACATATATATGTAGTGATTTTAGTGTTACTCATTTTGCTATTTGTTTTTGGACAAACCCTATTTGGTTCAACCCGTTGGTTTGAAATCGGCTCCTTTACATTCCAGCCCTCTGAATTTGCAAAGGTTGGAGTTATTATTACGCTGGCAACCTTGTTAAGTATGAATAAGTCCTCAGTTCATAGTTTCAAGTATCTACTAAAGGTTTTAGCCCTTATTGCTCCTTTGTTTATCTTTGTGTTTTTACAACCTGACCTTGGTACCTCTTTGATAATTCTTGCTATCACAGCTGGTGTTTTGTGGTTTGCAGGTCTAAACAAGTCTTATTACCTAATAGGTTTAGTTGTTCTGGGTGTTTTTTCTGCTCCTTTGTGGAATATATTGAAAGATTATCAGAAAGAAAGAATACTTGTCTTTCTAAACCCAAGTTTAGACATACTTGGTTCTGGCTACAACGTAATTCAATCTACAATTGCTGTTGGTTCCGGGGGATTTCTTGGAAGAGGGTTTGGACATGGTACTCAATCCCATCTTCAGTTTCTACCAGTACATTGGACAGACTTTATATTTGCGGCATTTGCTGAGGAGTGGGGTTTTATTGGTGTTATTGGTCTTTTGTTTATGTATTTTGGTCTTTTGTGGCTGATACTAAATGTTGCACTGAAAGTAAAAAGTACCTATGGGAGTTTAATTTGTATAGGTGTTTTTATAGTGTTCTTTTTGCAGTTCACAATAAATGTTGGCATGAATATGGGTATTATGCCTGTAACAGGTATACCTTTACCCCTAGTCTCTTATGGTGGTAGTTCCCTTGTTTCATCTATGATTATGCTTGGTCTTGTTAACTCTGTGTGGATTCATAGGAAGGTTTGATGCTATATTACAAAAGATGAATAGCTTTATTGTTTCCATAAGAAATAATGTTTTAGAAGTTTCCTCATTAGAAGATCCTAGTGAATTGAAAGCAGTGAAATTAGATAGCTCTGTTACAAACGGATGCAACATAAATGATGTTGCCTTATTTTCTGAAAACCTTGGCCAATTACTCGTTGAAAACTTTGAACCAACAAAGAAACAATCCCTAAACTTTTTAGTAGAACCATCTGAAGTGATATTAAATTTCATAACTGATACTAAGAAGGCAAAGAATCCTGAAACTTATTTAATGACTGAGGCAGGTAAGAAGCTTGCTGCTTTTGCACTTACTCCTGAGGATGTGTATTTCTCATATCAAAAGATAGCCCCATTTGTATATCAATTTGTTGCCATCAAAAAAGATATTCTAGAAAAATATATTGAAGTATCTACAACCTTAGGACTGGAGTTAAAGTCTGTTGTACCTTGGTCTCTACTTCTTCCTAAATATACTAAGAGTTCAGGTGAACCTCAGATATTTGTTTTAAATCTTAATAACAAAGTAGCTCTGGCATTATCAGAACTTAGTGGTATTTATCACCTTGATTCCTTTACACAAGAAAATGAAATGACCAAATTAAAAGATCTTATTGGGGAGTTTGCTATGTTTGAGAGATCTGACCCTATAAAGAAGATGTTTACCTATAACCTTCCAGGTTTTAAATTAGAAGGTGATTTCAAAACAGAGGCATTGGGAGTAACTGATCTTCACACATTGTTTGCTGAAAGTTTTAATGAGGATCTCTTTGTCACACAGACAAATCTATTAACTCTTTTGCCTGTACCTGTTGTTGCAAATAAACCAAGTGCTCTTGTTTATGCAGGTTCCGCGGTTGCAAGTTCTTTAGTTATTGTAGGAGCAATTTATGGGTTTAATTTAATGAAAACAAATGAGGTTTCTGACACTTCAGAAGTTTTGAGTGAAACCCAGCAGGTTACAGAGTCAACACAAGCGGAGCAACAGGAAAGTAATCAGGAGGATCAAGGAGAACTGCAAGAGGAGGTAGTAAAGGAGGAAGAAGAAGTAGATGAAACTGCAGAATCCTTAGACCTAAATAGAGAATATTTGAGGATTAGAATTGAAAATGGAACCTCCCTGGCAGGTTTAGCAGGTAGAACAAGGGATCACCTAACCCCATTTGGATATGAAATTACAAATGTTGCCGATTCTGATAAATCAGATGTTGAAACAACCCTTGTTGAATTTACTTCCCAGACAAGTATCTACAAAGATGTATTGGTGGCAGACCTTAAAGAAATGTATGGGGACATTACAGTTAAGGAAACCCTCGCTGAAGGTCTTGATTATGATGTTCTAATCACCGCGGGTACTAACGAATCTGAGGCCCAGTAATGTCTTCCAAATCTTTTACATGTGAAAATTGTGATAAAGAAGTGTCTTTTGAAGCTTGGGGTACAAAGAATAGAAATCATTGCCCTTTCTGTCTTTTTTCCCTACATATAGATAACGAAATTGGAGATAGAGTTTCCACTTGTTTGGGCTTAATGCCTGCCGTTTCAAAGATGTACAAAGAGGATGGTGAGGAGGTTTTAGTGCATAAGTGTGCTAAGTGTGGGCTGGTAAGGAAAAATAGAGTTGCAGGTGATGATAACTCCTCACTTATTGAAAAACTCTCTGTGATTGACTACTTTTAGCATCTGTAGTAACATTTCCCTGTTCTAAAGGAAAAAATGGATAAATTTGCAATTATACAATTAGGTGGAAAACAATTTAAAGTGGCTGTTGGTGACTTCTTTGAAGTTGAACGCCAAAGTAAACTTGATATTAAAGTGCTTTCTTATTTTGATGGTAAGAAACTTGAAATTGGTGAACCTACAGTATCTGGTATAGAGGTAAAAGCAAAGATTCTAGAGGATAAGCTTGCACCAAAGATTAATGTAATGCGCTTTAAGTCAAAATCCCGTTATAGAAAGAAAAAAGGACACAGACAACCTATGAGTGTTGTTGAGATTACTTCCATTGGTAAAAAGACTGCTAAGAAAGCTACTCCAACAAAAGAAACTACAGCAAAAAAGACAGCTCCAAAGAAAACAACTTCCAAGAAAGAAAAGAAATAAAACATGGCCCATAAGAAAGCTGGGGGTTCAAAAGCCCAGCAAGGATCAAATGTAATAGGTAAGCGTTTAGGTATAAAGATACCCCATGGTGCAACCATTAAGACAGGTCAAATCATTGCTAGACAACGTGGCAGAAGTATCTTGCCTGGTAAGGATGTTGGTATGGGTAGGGATTACACCTTATTTGCTAAAGCTCCTGGTGTTGTAGAGTTTGTTAAGGCTAAAAGAGTAGGGAACAAAAAGAAGGTTAATATCAGAGAAGCTCAGAAATAATCTGAAAGTCTTTTAACGGATAATAAACAATTGCTGCTTTTCCAATAATATCTCCTTCTTCAACAAAACCCCAATTTCTAGAATCCATACTATCCATTCTGTTATCTCCTAAGACAACGTATTTACCCTCGGGTATTACTCTAGGTGCATTATCTTTAATTAAGTTTCTTCCCTTTGTCACAGTGCCTTCATTCAAGTAATCTTCGTTTAACGGTTCATCATTTATAAAGACACTTCCATCCTTAATCAAAACTGTTTCGTTTGGTAATCCAACAATTCTTTTTATTACATAGAGTTCTTTTTCATGTGGGTGTCTTACTATTACTACTTCGCCGCGGTTTGGGTCCTTAAGTTTAATACTAACCTTTTCTGCAAGTAACCTTTGGCCACTTTCAAATGCAGGAAGCATGGAATCACCAATAACTTCAACAGGTTGGCCAACAAAGACAAATGTAAGAACAATGATTGCAGTACAAATGATTAAGGCATCAAAAAAGTTGTAAACTTCCTGTCTTACACCATTTTTAATCTTCTTTACATTAATTTTTCTCACAAGTGAATTGTAAAAGGGGTTATAATACAAAACAAGTACAAGGGTTCATAGCTCAGTTGGTTAGAGCGCTGTGTTCACATCGCAGAGGTCTCAGGTTCGAATCCTGATGGACCCACCATTAGTCATCGTAATGGCCAAACTTATATTCAACCTTTTTAAGCATTTCGACATAGTTTTCTTTTCTTAATATCATTCCTGCTTTTATCCCCTGCAAAATGAATTTGATTTTACCATCTCTTTTTAGGCGTCTCATTGAGTATAAAACTACTGGGTTTGTTAGGATTACAAAATTGTAACCTGCCTTGTGGAGTTTACGTACGAAATGACTATCTTCACCATATCTTAGTTCTTCCTCAAATCCCCCCACTTTTTTAAAGACATCTTTTTTAACATATATAAATGCTCCTTGTACAATAGGTGCTATCTTGCTAACCGTTTTTGCATAGGAGTGTTCAATGTTCATTGCAAGTTTAGAAAACCATGAGCTTGGGTAGGGAATATATCTGGAGGTTAAGCAGTCAATCTTTGCTCTTTTTCTTATTTTTCCTTCAAGCTCTTCCATAAAACTTTCATTAACAAGAATATCTGCATCAAAGAAAATCAGATTGTTATACCTTGCTGCTTTAGCTCCAATATTTCTTTGTATGGAGGGACCCGCTGTGTTAGATATCAGGATATTAAGATCCAGTCCTTCTTCATGCTCTCTGAGTATATCTATTGTTTTATCCTCTGATTGTCCATCCACAACTATAACCTCAAAGTTTTTATAGGTCTGCTTTTCTAGCTGTGTAAGTAGTTTTCCAACGTAGTTTTCCTCATTTAATGTAATTATGACGATGCTGAAAGCCAAGTTCTCTTTAACTTCTGTTTTAAATAGAGGGTTTTTCACGTATTAATCTTACATCATTTCAATTAGGGTTATAAAACTCATCTTCGAGAAGCTGCCACAGTTCTTGATATCCACCATCATAGCCTAGTGCCCAGATTCCTACCCCTGCTAAGTTATTGTCCTTAGCTAATTTGTACTTGAATCTTAGAGAATCTTCATTTTCATAATAAACCTGTCTGTAAGTTCCGTATTCCGGATTGAAATAACTGAAATAGGGTACTTGTCCAAGTTCATCCCAATTAATTTCAGGTTGGTACTTGAGCTTTGTTTCAGTTATTGCAGAGTAGGTTTGTGATATTGAGTAACCTAAGACATCTGTGCCTTTAATTCTTTCAGCATAATCTGAGGGAGATGAGACAAGCCAGTTGTAACCATAATAGGGTACACCTAATACAAGTTTATTTGCAGCGGTGACCTCTAGGTAATCTTCTAGCATTGTAGAGATATCGTATTCCGCATGTGTTCCTGCCCCATTAATTGGTGCCACAGGTCCTGCATTATCCGATGTTGGTCTGTGGAAATCATAGGCCATCACAAATAGGGCATCTGACGCATTTGATAGAGTTTCTATATCGGTAAGTCTAGGTCGATACATTGAATCAGGAAGTGTTGAGGTTACGATAAAGGAACTTCCAAACTTTCTATCAAGCCTGTTGTTTAAGAAGTTAACAAGTTGACTGTATTTAAGAGATAGACCTTCTTCTGCATCGGGTTCAACAAGTTCAAAATCCATATTTACATCAGTTATCTTTTTACTTTCAAGTTCATAGGTTACTGCGTTAGCAAGTTTGTCCCAGCAACTCCTACAATTTAAAAACTCTCGTGTTACATCATCCTCATGTGAGATGAGAGTTAGAGCAAATCTAACATTCTGCTCCTTTGCATCACTTATTAGTTGTTCCAACTCCTCACTGTTTTTCCATACGTTGTACCCGGGGTCAATATTTCCCTCTTCATCAAGCTTTCTAATGCTGCCGTCAGCATTCACATTTAATGCGAAGTAGGCGATGTCTGTTAACTTATCTAACTGAAAGTGTTCTGATTTATGAATTGTCCAGTAAGGTAAAAAGCCATATACCACATTCTCTGGTTCCTCTTTTTTTACTGTTGCGGCAAGTACACTATATCCGTTACCAAGTGGTTTGTTTAATTTCCTTAAGTTTGTTGTGTGGTCTAGACCAAAATTTGTCAAAACTACCAGAAGAAGAATTGCATAAATAATACCTACCACTTTTAAATATCTGCTGTACACCCCTTAATTTTAACAGAGTGTTACAATCTAAAGTATGAGTAGATACAAGGCATTATTAGGCCTTTCTGTTGTTTTATGTATTGCTGGTGGCTTGTATTATTACAAGCAATTTTCTTCTCAAATCTATATTGATCCATTGGAATATTCTCAGTTTAATAAACGTGTTCCCATAAGTCCTGATAATTGTAACCAAGAAGCAGAGATTGGTTATTATCATTATGAAAAAGAAAGGGGAGAGGTTGCCAATAATAAATTTGGTCTTTATATCTATCCAGATAATGAAAAGTTTATTGATTTAGCCGATAAACTTGTAAATTCTAACGAGGGGGATTGGGGTTATGTATTAGTTCCTTATAATCTTCAAGATAAGGATGCGGAGAAATGGCGAAGAGTATTTTTCTTACTAAACAAAAAGCACCTAATACCAGTTGTACAACTTTGGAATATAAATCCTGAAAAATATGAGAGTCAGACAGATGAGGCTGTTGAGTTTTTAAACCAGTTCATCTGGCCTATAAAAACCCGTTACATCAGTGTTTACAATGAACCTAATGCAGCAGACTTCTGGTATGGCTACATAGACCCCAAAGAGTATGCTCAAATACTTGATTACACAATAGACACATTCAAAGACTCAAATTCTAATTACTTTGTTATGAATGGGGCTATGAATGTTAGTGCCACACAGGGCTATGGATATATGGATGCATTCAACTTTTTAACAGAAATGAATATAGAAGTGCCTGGAATATTTAGTAAACTTGATGGTTGGGCCTCTCATTCCTACCCACAACCTAATTTTAGTGGTAGACCCACAGATACAGGTAGAAATAGTATTAGAGCCTATGAAACAGAATTAAGTTATCTAAGAAACAACTTAGGAGTTTCCAAAGATCTACCCGTATTTATTACAGAAACTGGTTGGGCACATGATGCAGGCAAAACATGGGATAGTAGCTACCTACCTCTTGAGACAATATCTAATTACTTTGAACAAGCATACAAAGATGTTTGGCTCCCTGATGATAAGGTAGTTGCAGTAATGCCCTTTACGATATGGTACGCACCTCCAGCAGATCATTTTGCTTGGGTTGATAGTAGATGGGTACCATATGAACATTTCCAGAAAGTTAAATCTTTAAAGAAGGTAGCAGGAAATCCAGAGAAGTTAACTGTAGCAACCACAAATTCCGTTGGTTGTGATTAAATTGCAAACCAATTAACTAGGACCTATAATACGTCTCTTAATCAGAATCCTACCTGCCAGGAGGTCAGTATGCCTACCAATAAAAAAAGTTATACATGGAAGATTCCACGCATGAGTAGTTTAGAGATTCGTATACAGATTGCCGTTTCTAGGCATGAAGCCAAATTTGGCATATCTCCTACTGAAGTTTGCCTACCAGTAACTTGGATACCTGCAGGTACATATGATTCTGTGCAGGCAGGTAATTATTCAATAGAAGGCGTAACAATCTTGCTTGATTTTAATTTGCACGGTAACAATGTTAAAACAGTGCATTATGTACAGAGTCTGTTTTGAATTTTCAACTGAAATAAGCGAGTAGCAGCAATAGTGCGACTCGCTTTTTTGTTGGTATAATTGTTTCGTGGGATTCCTATGATTGCAGCACTAAGATCAAAAACAGCACAAAAGATAGCATCAAATACCATTTATCAGATTGTTGGTAAGATTTTTACTCTTGGTATCACTGTTCTTATCACTGTTGTAGTAACAAGAAACTATGGTAGGGCAGGTTATGGTGAGTTTAATATCATGCAGACTTTTCCTGCTTTGTTTTTCATCATTGTAGATTTTGGATTTAATGCTATTGCAACAAGGGAATTATCTACAGATTGGCAAAAAGCAGATAAGTATTTTGCAAATATACTTGGTATAAGATTACTTCTAGCATCCATTGTTGTTGTAGGTTCAGCATTAGCTTTATATCTTTTTCCATATTCTGAGAGTCTTAGGTTTGGTACTCAACTTAGTATGTTGCTTGTTTTAACTCAAGCTTTGTTTGCTACAACAAACATCATCTTTCAGGTAAAACTTAGATATGACTATTCCACAATTGGTTTAATTTCAGGTTATTTGTTAATCATACTTATGGCCATTCTAGGATCTTATTTGAAGTGGGATATTATGTGGGTTAACTTTGGGTATGTAGTTGGTGGTGTGATTACCTTTTTAATTAATCTTTTTTTTGTTAAAAAGCTTGGTGTACATATTGGTCTTGAGTTTGATAAGAAGCTTTGGGGCACTTTGTTTGTTCAGGCATTACCTCTTGGTCTTATGTTTGTTTTTAGCCAAATAAACTTTAAGTCTGACTCGATCCTTCTTTCAGTATTACCGCTTCCTGATCATCTAGGACTGGATAACACAGAATCTGTAGCCTTGTATGGTCTTCCATATAAGATATTTGAAGTATCTCTTGTTCTCCCTACGTTTTTTATGAATTCTGTTTATCCTGTTTTTGTAAGACATATGAATGATGGATCTCAAAGACTTAAAAAGACCTTCATGAATTCTATGGGTGTTTTGTTTGTAGGAGGAATTGTGGTTGGTATCTTAGGGTATATATTTGCTCCTCTTGCCATAAGTATCTTAGGTGGAGAACAGTTTGCACAGTCAGTTCAGGTATTACGTATTCTACTAGCTGGGGTATTTGTATTTTATCTAACTCAACCCATATCTTGGCTTATTGTTACTTTAGGTAAGCAACGTTACCTACCTGGAATTTACCTTATTAGTGCAATCTTTAATTTGGGATTGAATGTGGTCTTAATACCACGGTTTTCCTTCTTTGCTTCGTCTTACCTTACCTGGGTTTCAGAACTTCTTATCTTAGTTTTG
>CAZTXE010000019.1:0-10492 GCA_964617305.1 uncultured Candidatus Saccharibacteria bacterium
GGAATCTTTGATTTTGGTGTCTTTTCAGGTTCCATGGGCATGCCTTTGGACTGATGCTTTACATATAATTTATTAAGGAGATAAAAACATGGTTGAAAAATCAAAACGAACTGACAATGGGGGTTTCACCCTTATTGAGCTTTTAATAGTTATTTTAATTATTGGAATATTGGCAGGTGTACTTATTGCAGTTATCAATCCCTCTGTGCAACAAAACAGAGCCAGGGATGCAGGGGTTAAGGCAACAATGAACAAGGTTGCGCTTGCAACAGAAGGTTTTATTTCAGCTTATGGTAGACCACCTCATGGGAATGAGTTTATAGCAAGTCTTTCAAATTCTAGCCCATTTGATGATACTGCTTGTGTATCCTCTGCAGATACATGTCTTTTTAGTGTAGAAGGAAATCCCCTATCAACGGGAGAATGTGATGCAGATAATTATACAAATGGCGCAGGAACAGGTGCTTGTTATTACTATTATGTTGGTGATGATTCAGATAACACCTTTCTTATTTATGGAGCTTCCTTTGGTATAGTAGATACCACTTTTATGTATGATAGCGATGCTGGTGCTATAACGGAAGAGTAAAATTAGAAAGGAACCAATGAATATTAAATCTGTCAAAAAAACATCAAGTGGTGGTTTCACCCTCATTGAATTACTAATAGTCATCTTAATAATTGGAATTCTTGCAGGTGTACTCATTGCAATAATTGATCCCGCTCATCAGAGAAAGGTAGCTGGAGATGCAACACTTAGGGCTACCTTAAGTAAGCTGTCTTTAGTTTCTGATGGTTTCATATCATCCTATGGACATGTAGCCAATGAAGCCTCCTTCTTTGGGGCCATTGATGCCGTTAAGTCTGAACACGCTAATTCCTGTCAGACCGGAGGTTTCCCCGACTATGAATGTTATTTTCAAATTACTTCCACTTCCGCACCATCCTTCTGTAGCGATGACGATTGGCGAGGAAGTGAAACTGCTGGAGATAGCAATCAATGCTATTTCAGATATTATGCGGGTGCAGATCTTCCAGAAAATAATGGCTCATCACGCGATGGCCAATACAGAATATATGTTAAATCTTATGGCTTAGCAGATTCAATCATTGTTTATGACAATGCCGAGGGTGGTAGATTCTTCCACTGTCCTTACACCATTGATGATAGTGAGGTTTTAAGTACTGTCTGTGAAGAGGCTTAACATGAAGAAAAAAAGAAATGCGTTCACACTCATCGAACTTCTAGTTGTGGTATCCGTCATAGGTGCATTAACTGGTATCGTACTTGCAATAATTAACCCTGTAAGAACACAAGGAGCCGCGCGAGATGGTATTCGTAATAAGAGTGTGAAGAGTTTAGCTGAGGCCATAGTGTCTTACAGACAACTAGAGGGAGCATATCCTTCAGATGGAGATCCCTTTGACGAAAACTCCCTTCTTAGAACCGTATATATAGACGATTGGCCCTCCCCTGTGGCAAATGATGGTTCCATTGATTCTGATAACTGGTCCTACGAATACGCTACAAGAAATCTAGGAGATGATTTTGTTGTCTTTTCACCTAATGCTAATGGTGGGTGTTACAAGTATCAAAGTGATTGGGCTCAGGTTAAGGACTGTCCCCTAGCAGAATGTGATACAGACATATCACCTGCTGGAAATTGTCCTTAGTAATAAGTTATACTGATTGTGATGCAAAAGAATCTGTCCAAAACTTCTGGTTTTACACTTATTGAACTCCTAGTAGTTGTTTCCGTTATTGGTGTACTCTCCGGTGTTGTAATTTCCCTCATTAATAGTGGTGGTTTTCGTGACAAGGCTAATGATGCCGGTAAAATAGCTAATTTAAAACAAATTCAAACTTCCCTAGAACTTTATTTTGCAGACAGCAGGGCTTATCCTATCTCTGCTTCCTGGATTGAAGTAACAGGATCAGATGCACTATTAAGTGATGTACTAGTTCCCACATATATAAACTCCATGCCTGTTGATACCAACGCTGGTCAAAGCAACCCATGTGGTAATCAAGATGCTCCACGATACAATTATGTTTCTGATGGTAATGACTATGCTCTTACTGCAGTAATGGCACTTCCCTCCTCTGTTGAAGGCCATGAGTGTTCTATTTTAAATAGTTGGGGTTCTTTGGGTTGCGGTGGTGAATTAACTAATTGCTATGGTGTTGAAAATCCTTAATAAAAAAGCTTCCTTTTACTCTCAGCGCGGTATTACCTTCATTGATGTAATTACAACCGTAGCCATTATCACAGTTTTGTTTCTCGCAATAGCACTAATATTAAACCCAGTTGAGATGCAAGAGCGGGGTCGTGATGAAAAGCGTATGAGTGACCTTAATCACCTTGATCGCGCCATTTCAGAATATCTTTTGGACGCTGATTCTTTCCCTGACACTATTGATACAACAAGATACAGCAATGTTCTTCCCGCGGGGAACAGTGGTCCCTTTGAAGATTCCACAGATGGTTGGATAGATCAGAATATGGTGCAGTATCTTGTAAGATTTCCCACAGATCCCCTAAATGATACTACTTATAGGTACTCATATAGACACTCTGTTGCTACCTATGAATTAAACGCTGTATTGGAATACTATGTGGAGGAAATGCAGAATGACGGCGGTAATAACTCTGCTATTTATGAGCTGGGGAATGATTTAACTATACTCTGATCTTACTGTTGTGTTAACATAAACTTATGCAAGTACTGCCTAAAACTTCTGGTTTTACCCTCGTTGAATTACTTCTAGTCGTAGGAATTATTGCAGTTTTAACAAGTTTTTTAATCCCTGGTTTTTCAGGTTATATAGAAAGCCAAAGTGTTACCCAAGCCCAAGAAATACTAAAAAGTGATCTTAGAACCGCTCAAAATAAAGCACTCACAGGTGTGGGGTCGTCAAGTTTAAATGTTTCCTATTGGGGTATAAAGTTTACAAGTAGTAATGCTGCAACATACTATACATTTAGTTCCGCCGCAAACACAGCCAGTGACTGTACTAATGCCGATCTGTCTTCAGCAAGAGTAAGTGAAACTCTACCCAGTGACACTGTTGTAAGGAATGCGTCAGGTGCTTGTGTGTTTTTTAGTGTAAGAAATGGGGATGCTAATGTAGAGAATCATAGTGGTAGTACAACAATCATGGTTGGGTACCCTGATGAGGCAGCAACCATAGGTGTAGAAGTTAATTCAGCAGGAATGATACGTGCAATTAAAATATAAAAAACAAAGTGGTATAGGTCTAATAGAAACTCTTTTAGCGCTAGGTGTTGGCATAATTGTTATTACAGCCATGGTTTCTCTAGCCGTATTCACACTTAGAGCATCCATTCAGAACAAACTAACCTTAGCAGGAACTCAACTCGCAAACCAAGAAATTGAACTGATCCGTGCTTTTAGAGATTCTCAAAGTTGGAGTGAGTTTATTGAAGATATAGATGGAACAACAGGTACTGACTGTTTTGTGGATGAAAACCCTGGTGGTCCCTGCTATATGGTGGGTTTAAATATGGTGCCTGGTGAATTAATTATTGATGAAGGTAAACCCACAGAACTAAAAAAGAGTTTTACAATCACAGATCAAGATCCTCCCGGGGATGAAAGTTTGGTACGAGTGGCTGTATCTGTTACCTGGAAGATAGGTTCTGATACCAAGTCTACACATAACTACACTGAATTATCCAATTGGAGGCAGAGATGAAGAATAAAGGTTTCACACTTATTGAACTTTTAATAGTTGTGTCTCTAATAATTATTGTTGTAGGCGTTACTGGTGATATCGTTATCTCCCTTGTTAGGAGTTACAACAAGACACAAATAACAAATGAGGTAGAGCAAAATGGTAACTTTGCAATAACAAAGCTGGAAAAAGAGCTAAGAAATTCATCTCAGGTTGTATCCCCTCCCCCTAGTTCAGATCTTAATACTAGAAGATCCGACAGTATAGAATTTGTAAGAAGTTTATCTGGTGGTGGCAGTGAAACAATTACTTACGCATTTGTTGAAGCAGATGATCTTTTCGGGGATGCAGAGGCTGATGTATATGTTCTAACAAGAGCTGTGGACTCTGGGAGTCCTGTGGCTTTAACAAATTACTCCTCTCCTTCAGGAGTTACTACGATTGATGGTTTGAATATGTCTGCCTTTGAAAACATATCAGATACCTCTGGTTCTGGTCCTACTGTAATTAAAATTCTTTTATCTGTGCGTCAGGTAGGAAATCCTGCTGTTCAGTTCACCCAGACCACAACGCTAGAAAGCACAGTAGTACTTCGTGGAAGCTATTAATATGTCTATTAGAGATAATCAAAGAGGTCAATCCATAGTTGTAATAGTTTTAATAATGGTTATTGCCTTAGGTATTGGTGTAACTATGTCTACAAGATACGTTCAAACCTTAAAGCAGCGTGTTGGACAAGATGCATCAAATAGAGCTTTAGCTGTTGCTGAGGCTGGTGTTGAACGCATGCTAAACACCGATTATGAGACCCTTCTGGATTACATTAATTTCAACAATTGTGGTTCAGCATGTAGTTTGGATATTGTAGGTGCAGATGGAGTAACTGCAAATGCAGCAATAACACTAGCAATAGCTGGAGGTTCCTCAGATCCACATGAAATAAATCTAGAACTAAACAGTGTGGTTGAAGTAAATATGGAGGGTTATCCCAATAGCACTGATATCTACATTTGTTGGGATTCCCCTGCCACAGGTGATTTACCTTCCATCACAGGGTATATCATCAAAGGTGGTGAGGGTAACTATGGTATGGGTGCCTTCTCTATAAACTCACTAGGATCTTTATATGGTGACAATGGATTTACTGATGCTACCTCAAGTTTGGGCTATACCCATTGTGCCACCATTAACAGTAGTACAGACCCGGATGTTTTAAGAATTAGAGCTCTTTACAATGGTGTTCGAGCATATGTTATACCTTCAGGGGGTGCTACCCTACCATCTCAAGGAATTCTTATTACATCTCTTGGTACAGTGCTTGATTCCGAAAAAACTGTAGAAGTTTTAATGAGTAACCCATATTTACCAACTCCTTTTGATTATGTGCTCTATCAGAAGTCAGAAGATAATCCCTTGTCTAATTAATCTTTACTAGGGATTCTACATGATGAATCTATTGGAGAAACAGTTAAAAAACTGTAAAATTACCCCATGCCCATTTTAGGATTAGACTTAGGAAATCAAACCTTTCGTGCAGTTGAAATGGAAGAACAAAAGCAAAAAATAGTACTGCGAAAGTATGCAAGCCACGTAGACCCTGTATTAAATCTTCATTCCTCCTCAGAAAAAGATCATATCAAGTATGGTGAGGCCTTAAAGGTGTTTGTTGAGGAATCTGGTTTCACTACACCTAACGTTGTAATCCCCCTTCCTGAGAGTGATGTTTTTACCCGTGTTGTGAGTGTTCCCCAAATGAATGAAAAAGAACTAAAGAGTTCTATTTCCTATGAAGCAGAACAATACATCCCTATTCCAATTAAAGATGTTAACTTTGATTTTCAAATATTAGACCAAGATCCTACAGACAAAGATAAAATGAATGTATTAATTGTTGCTGCACGTCATTCTGTTTTAAATAAATACGTAAAAATTCTTAAAACTGCAGGGTTGAAACCAAAGGCTTTGGAGCCTGAATCACTAGCAATTGGAAGGATTTTGGGTGATACCATAAATAAACCAAGCGCCACAATAATTCTTCATATAGGAGCAACAGACTCTCAGATAGTTGTTTCCTATAGAGGACATGTTAGGTTCACAAGAAGTGTTTCAGTTGGTGGTGATGACTTAACAAAGGCTGTTGAGCAGGCCTTAGGTTTTGATTATAGTCAGGCGGAAGAATACAAAAAAACCTATGGTCTTGATACTCGTCAGGCTGAGGGTAAGGTTGCAGGTGCTATAAAGCCTGTCTTTGATAAAATCCTAGATGAGGTTAAACGATCTCGTGTTTTCTACACAACGCACAATCCTAATGTTATTATAAATAGGATGATTATTGCTGGAGGAACTGCCCTCATGCCAGGATTGTTGTTTCATGTTGCAAACAACCTCGATTTGGAGGTTGAACTTGCAAACCCATGGAGAAATATTGAATTAGTAAAATCACTTCAAGAACAAAAAAACAAAATAATTGAGCAAGGCCCATTATTTGTTACCGCAGTAGGGTTGGCCTTAAAGGAGTTGAAGGCATAAAATGGCTGATATTAACCTAGTCCCACAACAAATAAAACAAGAACAAAAGAAAGCAAGTGTTGTTAGATCAACTACGGTTATTTCTATTGTTTTACTACTTATCATTGCTGGTGTGGCTGGATTTATGTTTTATAGAGGTTATAAGTTGGAATCTGAAATATCCATGGAACAAGCAGAGATTGAGGCATTACGTGGAAAGATAAATAAACTTTCAAAGATTGAGGTTGTAGCTAGAAACCTAGATATGAAATATAAAACCTTACAGGATATCTTAGGCGATAGATTATATTATTCAGTCTTAATGCAGGAAGTAGATAAGAGACTTCCAAGATCTGTTGGAATAGATACACTAGGTGTCGGGAAAGAAAGTACAATAAATGTTTCTGGTACAGGTACTGACTATCTTTCAATATCTGAATTTGTTAACAATCTTGCCGATAAGGAATTCACAGATGCTTCTGCTGGTTTAGAAGGTCTTTTCACAGATGTTTCCTTAAAGTCAGTTAATCTAGATTCACAGACAAGTGAAGCAAGATTTTTCATAGTTATTACAGTGGATCCTAATGTACTTATGTTGAGGACGATGCAATGAACATAGAAACAAACCTAGATAGCCAAAAGATCAAAGATACATTATTAAACTTCATTGTTCCTATTATTTCCTTGATAGCTTCCTTTCTACTTGCCTTTCTAATAATTACTCCATATGTATCAAAACTTCCTGATCTTAGGGAACAGTTAACTGAAAAACAAAAACTAAGAGCACAGCTTCAGACAAAGCTTGGGATTTTAGATAAGCTTTTTGACTTTGAAAGTGTGGTTGTTGAACACGGTAAGGTTTTTTCAACAGCTTTGGCAGAAGAACCTGAGGTACCCGTTCTTCTAACACAAATTGATGTTATTGCCAGAGAATCAGGTTTGGCCGTAACAAAACTAAGCTATTCAATAACTGATATGGCAACAAAGACTGCAGATGTCAGAGATCCACTTCCCTACAAGGCCATTGTTATAAATCTTGGGGTGTTGGGTGGTTATGATCAAATAGCAACATTTTTGTCTAACATGGAGACTGCTGCAAGGCTTGTGGATGTCACAACATATAGAATGTCAGGAGACAATAATGATGATACCCCTGATTATTCAGCAACATTCATTCTTCGTTCTCCTTACCTTGTACCATCAGGGACTGCGGAGACTGACTCCCCTATAACTGTTGATATCTCAGATGCAGTGTTTTTGGCTGTATTAGAAAAGGTAAAGGGCTTAAAATATTATGATATTTCTATTGACTCACAATTTCTTGATGTAGAGGAAGATGAACTTGAAGATGTTGAAACTCTGGAGGATGATGATACCGATGCTGAGGAAGATTCTTTAACTAAGGCTGAGATTGAAGCTCTTGTTGAATCAGCTGTTGGTGAAGATGTAACTCAATGATTAACTAATCTTTTCCTGGTTTTCCTTTTTCCACTTTTCTATTTCAGCATGATGTCCTGATAGTAGGACTTCTGGAACTTTCATTCCTCTAAAATCCTCAGGTCTTGTGTATTGTGGAAATTCAAGCATATCTTCTGAAAAAGATTCTATCTCTGTGGCCTCTTCTTTTTCAAGTATGCCAGGTAACAATCTAGTTACACTTTCTACAACAACCATGGAGGCAAGTTCCCCACCAGATAGTACATAATCGCCTATTGAGATAGCTTCATCTACCAGATTGTCCTCAATTCGTGCATCCACCCCTTCATATCTTCCACAGATTAGTATTAATTGATCAAGTTTTGAATATTCTACTGCCTTACCCTGTGTATATCTCTGCCCTTTTGGTGATAAGAGTACTACCTTACTGTTTTTAAGCTTCTTAATTGATTCTACAGCTTCAAAAACAGGTTCTGGACGTAGTAACATACCTACTCCTCCCCCGTAGGGCTTCTCATCCACACTACCTCTAGCATCAATAGCAAAATCACGTAGGTTATGTAGATTCACATCCAGTGCTTCTTTATCAATACCTTTAGATACTGGGTATGTTTTTATAAACTCAGTATATAAATCTGGGAATAATGTGATTATGTCTATTTTCATAGTGTTAATTTAGCATAACTAGTCTACGTTTTGTTAGAATACACTTATGACTGTACCTGAGTTCAATTGCTATGGTAAGTACAAAGATACTGTGGCAATCATTTTTGTAGGAGGTTATGGTGATTCTAAGGATTATCACTCTAAGCCCCTCATGAGATTAAGTGCGTCTTTGCAGATGAACGTTTATTCTTTTTCTTTTAGAGATGGTAAGAACGCCACTTTTAGCTCTCAAATAAATGATCTAATAGATTTATGTATATACTTGTTAGAGAAGAAAGATGTGAAAGAGCTTAAAATTATTTGTACCAGTGATGGCGCTGCTAGTTCCACCTTTGTATTATTAGATAAGCGCATAGAGTCGTTTATTTCTGTTATTTTGTTTCTTGATCCCGCTGTTTATTATTTAGATGATATACCAACTAGGCCTTTAGATGACTGGAAAGGTTTTCAGGATTTTTTGCCTAAGAAGAAAATGTATGGTGAAGTTCTAAAGGAGGCAAATTTCAATGCCGTATTACATGTTATTCACTTCAGTTTAAGAAATTACAGTAGCCAAGGTTATGTTGATGATCCTCTAACTAGAGGCCTAGATATCCCAACTAAATATTCAAGAATGAACAAAGCTTCAATAAAGCATTTTTATGAGTGTATACCTCTAAAGAATAAAGGAGTATATCGGGAGGTGAGTAACTTACCCCATGCCTATATGCGTGATGGCGAAATAGCAAATAATATTAACAATGTAGTTCAGCTAATTTCCAGTCTTTTATAAACAAAGAGGGCCCGCATAACGGGCCCTCAGTACTAATTTCTATTTAGTGTTACTCGGTGGCAACTTCTTCAGCTGCTTCTTCAACAACTTCTTCAGTTGCTTCTTCAACAACTTCTTCAGTTGCTTCTTCTGCTACTTCTTCGACTACCTCTTCAGCTGCTTCTTCAACAACTTCCTCTGCAACCTCAACAGCTTCTTCGCCTGCTGCTGGTGCAACCCCTGGTTCTTCACCGGGTTCAAGAAGTTCGACATTGATCATTATGCCTTCTTTGATAGCTTTAGACTTAGCTAATGCTCTAATACTTTGAATTATTCTGCCCTCACGACCAATAACAAGTCCCATGTCGTCTGGGTTAACAGAAATTTGATAAACAAATGTGTTACCATCAACAATTTCAGTAACTGTTACGTCTGAAGGGTTCTTTGCGATGTTTGTAACTAAGTATTCAAGGAATTCTTTCATTTGGATAATTCTCCTAAGGTGGTTATAAATATTTACTCGTTTTCAGAAACTTCTTCTTTTGCAGGTTCTTCCTCTTTGGTTTCTTCTGCTTCAGTTGTTGCTTCTTCCCCACCATCAGTTTTTCCACCATCTTCTGCGGGGGGTGTCTCAGCTGCCTTTTCTTTCTTTTCTTCGTTTTGCCTTGTATAGGCTTCAAATTGGTACGTTCCGTCGACTAAACCTTTAACGGCGTCAGTAACCTGAGCGCCCTTTTTAATCCAGTCTTCATATTTCTTTTTGTCAATTTCTAAAAGTTGAGGATTGTGGGATGGATTATAATGTCCTACCACATCAAGAGCTTTACCATTTCTTTTGTCCCTGGTATTTGCAACTACAATTTTATATGCAGGTGCATTCTTTTTTCCTATTCGTGCTAATCTAATTTTAACTGACATAATTTCCTTTTGGACCGGCAAATTTTAACAGAGCTATCTTATTTTGTCTAACCCTTCTTGCGCTGCATTTTGCTCCGCTTTTTGCTTACTTTTTCCTTCACCTTCGCCATATAATTCATCTCCTATATATACTGCAATTTTGAAAGATTTATTATGATCGGCACCCCAGGCATCTTGCACTCTGTATGAGGGTGTTAATCCAGTTTTTTCCTGAGCTACCTCTTGAAAGGTTGATTTAGCGTCCATATATAGTCTATTTTCAACAACATCTGGGAGTTTATATAAGAGTTCTTTTTCTACAAATTTTCTGCAGTGTTCCAGTCCGTTTTCAATGTAAATTGCTCCAAGTACTGACTCAAATGTGTTTGCCAATATGTATTCTCTATCTCTACCCCCTGAAGCTTCTTCTCCATTTGATAAGAGGAGCAAAGAGCCATATCCTAATCTTTTGGCTTCTTTTCCTAGAGATTTTGTGTTTACCATAGCAGATCTAAAGTTTGTTAGTTGTCCTTCAG
>CAZTXE010000020.1:0-9841 GCA_964617305.1 uncultured Candidatus Saccharibacteria bacterium
TCTACATCTAGAGAGTTAAAGATTAACTCTTCCACTAACACCTCAGATCCTTGGGAATTAGAGACAGAAGCTACTGCTCTAGACTTCAAAGCAGGCATAGCTGACGGAGCCAATGCTGTAGCCTATACCCTTAACACTACAAATACTCTATCAACCTCCGGAGCAAGAATATTAGATATTCAAAACAACGACACTAACTTGGTATCAATAGACAAAAGCGGTAACGTAGGGATTGGCACAACTGCTCCGGGATATGGACTTGAAGTAAACGGTACTTTGCAAGCAGATGACTTCTATGCAGGTGATGGCACACAAGGTGCAGACGCTACAACAGGAGGTCTTACATTTAAAGATGGTCTATATACTGCAGGAACCATATCCAGTGTAGATCACCTCCAAAACCTAGCTGAAGTATATGCACAGGATGGCTCAACCGGTAATGCTGTAGAACTTACCGCAACCAATGGTGATATTAGATTTTATAACGATGGTGGCTCAGAAATATTGTTTCTAGATGAAAGTAGTGGGTATGTGGGTATAGGAACAACAGCTCCAAATAATATATTTGAAGTAAAAGATCTTATTAAATTTGGAACGGTAGGAAATCTCTATTCTGTCTATGTTGGATCACTAGCAGGTGGTGTCAATTCCACCGGAGACGGCCTGACTGTTATTGGCAGAAGAGCAGGCTATGCTATGGGAAGTAG
Source organism: uncultured Candidatus Saccharibacteria bacterium (assembly GCA_964617305.1). Classification (GTDB taxonomy): domain Bacteria; phylum Patescibacteriota; class WWE3; order UBA101185; family UBA10185; genus CAZTXE01. Next base: position 708 of record CAZTXE010000020.1, read on the forward strand.
TACAGATTATGTGGTAGCCCTAGGTTATAACGCGGGTTATTTCAACACAGGAGATTATGCTATCGCACTTGGTACATCAGCGGCCCAGCAAAACTCTGGAGATAATGTTCTAGCCTTTGGTCGCGAAACGGGTAAACTAAACAGTGGAGCTGACAGCATTTTCATTGGTAACTACCAAGGAGATTCTAACTCGACAGCAAATAGACTATTAATCGGAAACAACGCCACTCTTAGTTTAATGGATGGAATAATGACTGACAGTGCTGCAACATCTCGATTAACAATCAATGGGAATGTTGGTATAGGTACTACAAATCCTTCTGTAAAGTTAGATGTTGTAGGTGCTATTACTTCTAGTACTACTGTTACTGCTGATACAAGTGTTAGTACTCCCCTCTTGGCTCTTTCAGGTACAGGTACCATCAATGGACTTGATGCAGTAGACAGTACTACAGAAAATACAATAGAAGGTCTTATCTTTGATGCCGATGCAGAAAATATAACAGGTGCTTGGGAAGTACAAGATAACGTTACATTCGCTTTCGGTGATGAGGCCGATATCAAATTTATATATGACGAGACAAGTGATGATAGATTTGAACTTACAGATTCAGGAGATAACCTTTTCTTAGATATTACAGATCAGGGATCAACTGCAGAATTCGCATTTAATGTCGACGATATGTTTATAGATGATGATGGAAAGGTCGGTATAGGTAATACAGCACCTGCCACAGCACTACATGTTAATGGTACTGTCACAGTAGTTGGAAATATCGATCTGGGACTTAACAACCAGATAATACTCGATGATGATGATAACACCTATATAACTGCAACAGGCGACGATAGAATTGGAACTTATGCAGGCGGCACTAAAATCACCGACGTGTTTAACATATCTGGTGGAGTCAGACATGAGTTAAGACAGACTGCGACTAACTATGAGAGTTACTATGTTCTACGAGGAGCTTCACAAGGAGCTGTTGAAACAGAATACGGAGGTTTTGAGGTTAGGGATTCTGGAGGAGACGCTACTGCAGGCATGTACTTTGCTAACCTTGGTGGCGGTGCCAACGAAGGAGAATTGTATTTTGAAGTCAGAAACAATGGAGGAACTACCATAGAACCTATGCGCCTAACCAGCGCAGGTAATGTGGGAATAGGAACAACTAACCCAGGTTATAAACTTGAAGTAAACGGTACTATGCAAGCAGATGACTTCTACTCCGGTGATGGTACTCAAGGTGCTACATCTACTGTCAGTGGCCTTGTTTACAAAGATGGTCTGTTTACCTCAGGTACCATTAGTGGTTTTGACAACTACGCCTCCTGGACTGCTCAAGATGGTGATACTACTACCTACACTATTACTAGTGCTGATACTCTACAAATAGAAGAAGGTACTGGTATTGATTCTGACTTCACTGCCGATGATGTACTAACTATCTCCCACCTAACTGGTGATGGTTACAGTCACATACCAAGTACTGGATCCTCTGCTCAAATACTTCAATACTCATCAGCTGGTGTTGCCAAGTGGGTTACTGTGAGTAGTGACATTGCAATCGCTGATGGTGGTGCTATGACAATTCAAGCTAACGCCGTTGTTCTTGGTACTGACACCTCTGGTAACTACGTAGCAACGGTAGCTGATGCAGGTTCAGGCCATCTTACGGTCTCAGGGTCAGGAAGTGAAACTGCTGCTGTTACCCTAAGTATCGCTGCTGATTCTCTAGATTTCACAGAACTTTCTGATACCCTAGCCCTTGATGCATCAACAAGTATTACTCAAGATGGTTCTGAAACTTTAACATTTACAAACTCAGGTACAGGTAACACTACATTCAACCTATCCTCTACCGGTGACTTTGACATACAAGACAACGGAACAAGTGCTTTCTTTGTTAAAGATGATGGCGCCGTGGGTATAGGTACTACTAATCCTGGTAAAAAATTGGATGTTCTTGGGGACAGTGCTGATATACGAATCGTGCAGGCTGACAGTGCCCAAAGCGTGATTCTTGGATCAGATGATAATGGGGTAGGTTTTCTTAATTTATATAATGATGGTGGAACTGACTTAATACACTTGGTAGCAGATGGGGAAAGCTACATAAACGTAGCCAACGTAGGTATAGGTATAACTGATCCTAGCTATCTACTTGAAGTAAACGGTACTATGCAAGCAGATGACTTCTATTCAGGTGATGGTACCCAAGGTGCAGGTACAACAACAGGAGGTCTTACATTTAAAGATGGTTTATACACCTCAGGATCTGCGACAACTTATGACCATCTTCAGAATCTAGCTGAGGTATACGCTCAAGATGGTTCCACTGGTAATGCTGTTGAGCTTACTGCAACCAATGGCGATATTAGATTCTACAACGATGGCGGTAACGAAATGTTATTCCTGGATGAAAGCAGTGGGTATGTGGGTATAGGTAACACAGCACCTGCAACTAAACTACAAATTGTAGGATCATCTGATATTAAACAGGTAACAATCCTTGCCAACAGTTCCCAATCTTCAAACATTTTTGATATACAAGACTCCAGCGGCAATGTACTAGCTGGATTTGATGAAAGAGGAATTCTCTTCTCTGATATGAATACAGGGACATCCAACTTCTTTGCTGGTAATAATGCGGGTAACATATCTGCCAGCGGTGCCACAGATAACATTGCCATTGGCGATGCCACCCTAGATGCCCTAACCGATGGCGATGCTAACATTGCTCTGGGTAGCAATACCCTCGGTGCTTTAACCACGGGGCAATATAACATTGCACTCGGTCAATCCACTATGTCGGAGGGTATCGTAAATGGAGGCCACAATAACGTTGCTTTAGGTCAAGATTCTTTGGACGACCTAACCTCAGGCGACTATAACGTAGCTATTGGTTATCAAACAGGCCAAAATTTAACAACCGCTGATCAAAGCATAGCAATAGGTGAACAAGCAATGTCAAACGGTATCGTTACAGGTGCCAGTAACATTGGGATAGGTACGCAAGCCCTAAATGATGTCGCTGCGGGTTTCTGGAACGTGGCTATGGGACGCTATGCTATGGATGAACTAACCACAGGAGACAATAACATCGCCATTGGGGCCAACGTTATGGATATAGGCATAGTAACTGGCGATGACAACATCGCCTTGGGTCAAGATGCCTTGGATGATCTGACTTCAGGTGCAAATAACATTGCCATTGGTGAAGATACAGCTCAAAACCTCACAACTGCAGCTAACAATATTGCTATTGGTCTTTCAACCATGGATATTGGAGTTGTCACAGGTGAAGATAATATTGCTATTGGTCAAAATGCTCTGGATGATCTAACTTCTGGATTTGACAACATTGCAATTGGAGAGAACTCAACTATTAATTTAACCGAGGGGGCCTACAACATAGGTATAGGGGTAAGCACCATGTCAGTAGGGGTGATTACCGGTCAAAACAACATAGCTATGAATCAGGATGCGTTAGACGATTTAACCTCAGGAAACAACAATATCGCTCTTGGTGAAGACGCAGCTCAAAACCTAACTACCGGCTCAAATAACATAGCCATTGGTAATGAACCTATGGACGCAGGCATTGTCACCGGCGATGATAACATTGCCCTTGGTCAAGATGCATTAGACGATCTAACCTCTGGTGCCAACAACATAGTACTTGGTGAAAACGCAGCCCAAAATCTAACTACTGGTTCTAATAACGTAGCTGTTGGCAACAATGCTATATCTCTTGGTATTACCAGCGGCATAGACAACATTGCCATGGGCCAATTAGCTCTAAACGATTTAACTTCTGGAACTGGAAATATTGCTTTGGGATACTACCCAGCCACCAATCTCACCACCGCCAATTACAACATAGCCTTAGGATTTTCAACCATGGATATTGGAGTTGTCACAGGTCAAGATAATATTGCCATTGGTCAAAATGCGCTGGATGATCTAACTGGTGGAACTAATAATATTGTCCTTGGTGAAAATACCGCACAAAACTTAACCACTGGTTCAAATAACATAGCCCTAGGTAATGCTGCTATAGGAACAGGTGTAGTCACAGGTGCTGATAATATTGCCTTAGGAAGTGCAACACTTGAGGATGTAACTTCGGGTACAAGAAACATAGCCATTGGTTTGAATGCTGCAGATGAATTAACAACCGGATATGACAACATTGCTATTGGTAGCAGTCCTATGTCAATTGGTATAACCACAGGTAACAACAACATCACTCTAGGTACGGATGTTGCCCAAAATTTAACTGAGGGTTCGGGAAACATCGCTTTAGGATTGAGCGCAATGAATTTAGGTGTTGTAACTGGGGACGATAACATTGCTGTTGGACACAACGCTTTGTACGATCTAACTAGTGGATCCAACAACATCGTACTTGGAGAAGGCACTGCACAAAATCTAACAACCGGGGACAACAATATTGCTCTAGGTATTTCAGCAATATCCAACGGCACTGGCACCAATGACAATAACATAGCTATTGGTCAAGATGTATTGGACGACCTTACTTCAGGAGCAAACAACATAGGTCTCGGTGAAGATTCAGCTCAAAATCTAACCACAGGCGCCAACAACATCATAATAGGAAACAGTACAATGAGCAGCGGTGTAGTCACAGGAGGAAATAACATTGCAATCGGCCGAGACGCCTTGGATGATTTAACTAGCGGTGCAAATAACATTGTGCTAGGAGAAGATACTGCACAAAATCTAACTACTGGTTCTAATAACGTAGCTATTGGTAATGCTGCCATAGGAACAGGTATTACTACAGGTAGCGATAACACAGTAATAGGTGCAGGTGGTGGAGCAGCACTAACTTCGGGAGCTACCAACGTACTCTTGGGACACGATGCAGGAGCACAACTCACAACTGAATCTAATCTTTTATATATAGACAATTCTAATACTACTACCCCACTTGTTTGGGGTGACTTCAGTAGCGACTTTCTAACTGTTCACGGTAGTCTAGGTATTGGTACTACAGCCCCTGCTACAAACTTACATGTTAATGGGGGCGCAATATTTGGGGATAATGATTTGGTAATAGACGAAGGCCCCTACAATTATTACGACACTAAATATTCGATTGCAAATAGTACCTACACTTACGGGGGTGTGGACAATGATTACATCAACTTCCTCTCAGACTTAAGAGTCGATTCAAGTGTTAACAATGCCGAAATATTAGATAGCATAAATGCATTTGTCTCCACGGAATCAGGAAATAGCGCTGATCATGGCAAGTTTGTAGGAATAAACTCTAGAGCCGCACATGATGGAACTGGTACGGTTACTGGATTATATGGTCTCAACAGTGGCGCTATAAATAATTCTACTGGCACTGTAACAGACTCATACGGTATTGTTGCTTATATAGGAACCAACAATGGCACTCTTACTAACACCTACGGCATTTACATAGATGATGTAACAAATGGTACACAAACAAACCAGGCATTCGGTCTTTATCAAGCCGATACGGGCGCAAGAAATTATTTTGCTGGAAATGTCGGTATTGGTACAACTGACCCCTCCGTAGCACTTGACGTAGTAGGGGCAATCACTTCGAGTACCACAGTCACTGCAAATACAAGTGTCAGTACTCCCCTCTTAGCTCTATCTGGTACAGGTACTATCAATGGTTTAGATGCAGTAGACAGTACCACTGAAAACACAATTGAAGGACTCATATTTGATTCAGATGCAGAAAATGTATCTGGAGTTTGGGAAGTACAAGATAACGTGGCATTTAGTTTTGGAAACGAAGCCGATTTTGGAATACTTTATGATGAGACAACAGATGACAGACTTGAACTAGCGGATGCCAGCAGCAATTTATTCCTCGATATAACAGATCAAGGTACAACCGCGGAATTCGCATTTAATGCTGACGACATGTTCATCGATGACAATGGGTATGTGGGGATTGGCACTACAAATCCTGGAAGCATTCTTAATGTTGGACAAAGCACCATAGCAAACCCTACTATAAGGATAAACGGTTCAGCAAATGGAGGTAGCGATCGATACGGTTATACTTTTGGATTTACCTCTTCTACTACAGACTATGCTGGTCTAGGAATGGACTACACTGACAGAAACACACTGGGACTACAACTATTTTCAACAACATATCCTATTTCCTTCACAACTGGTGCAGTCGGAACTACCCCAGATATGTTTATCAACACCTCCGGCAACGTCGGTATTGGCACAACGGCGCCAACTCCAACTAGTGGAAGTCGTAAGGTATTACAAATTGAGGACACGACTAACGATGCCGAGTGGAGACTAATCGGAACATCAGGCATAGAGTTGGTTGGAAAGGCTATTTCAAGTGGGGTTTTAATTGGATCGAAGTCAAATACAAATCTTGGAATTTTAGTAAATAACGGCCAGGTCGCTATGTTTGACACGTCCGGTTCTGCATATATTGGTGATACCTCCAACGCCTTCATGACCCAGGGTCTTACGATTAACCAGGGGGCTAATGACAACGAGATACTTGCATTAAAGAGTAGTGATGTAGCACATGGGATGACAGATTTTTCTGAAACAGATACTTTTACATATTTCAGAAAGTTTAATGCTACAACCGGCGGATTGTTCATGGGAGGTTTTAGTGAAGATACAGTTGGCGTCAGATTATCTGGGTTTATAACAAATGATACAACAACTAAAACCACATCTTCTGTTGCGGCAATCAATCTAAACCCTGGTAAAAAATCTGGTACTTCTGTGGGAGCTATGGGGACAGATGCTAACCTGCTATCCATAAGAAATAATTCAACTACCAAGCTCATCATCGACGCTGAAGGAACCATCCATCAAATTCCAGGTAGCGACACAGACATTGACCTACTAACAGTACAAGTAACAGGTACGCCCACCTTAAGCTGGGATGAATCCCAAGATCAATTTGATTTTAACAAGGGTGCAAACTTTGCTGGCAACGTCGGTATTGGCACAACAGGGCCAAGTGAGAATCTACATATTGAAGGTTCTGGTTCCCAGGAGATATTTGTAAATTCAACAGGTGGTGGCGGTGAGGCTGTCTTAACTATGGACGCCCATACAGGAACTACCTTTGACATAACAGTTAAAGATGCTGCTACAGCAGATAGAGTTGATTTTAGAATGGCAACATCCCCCAAAATGACCATCTTGGCTAACGGCAACGTTGGTATTGGTACTACAAATCCGGGTCAGGAATTAGAAGTTAGTGGTGACCTACAAGCTACCAACTACTACTCAGGTGATGGTACTCAAGGAGCTACTACTACTGAAAGTGGTCTTGTGTTTAAGGATGGTCTTTATACGTCAGGTTCTTTATCAGCATCTGTAGCTTGGGATGATATTGGAGATCCAGATGGTAACAATACAATTAATCTATCTACATATACAACACAATTTGATTTCACAGGTACCACAACAACAGGATGGACTTACAATGCTGATTCTCTTACAACAGGCACGGGACAACTGATGTCCTTTGATGCTCTAACAACAGGAACTGGAGTATCACTTGCATCAACATCTACTGCGTTAACAACAGGATCTCTTATGACTCTTGATTGGTCACCAGGATCTTCTACAACTGCAACTGGGGATCTATTTAGTATCAACATTGGTGCTAACGGGTCTGTAGATAACCTTTTTGCAATTTATGACAACACATCTGATGTATTTACTGTAAGTGAAACCCAAATAACATCTGCTGTGCCACATGCATTCACTGCTTCAGGCGACGTATCTATGGCATATGACCTAATTATGTCAAACCAGACATCAAGTAAGATTGAGTCATATGGGCCATTTGAATTAGAAGTTGGCGAATCTTTTGAAAACAATGATTTAACAATCACTACATATGGTACAGGTGCTATGGTAGTAGGTGCCGCAGGAGGGTCAGAATTCACAAGGAGTGGGGCAACAGTTGCAACCTTTGACAGAACATCAAGTGATGGAACCATCATTTCCTTACAACAGGCAGGTACGGAAGAAGGCACCATCTCTGTATCCACCACCACAGTGTCATACAACGCTTTCACAGGCTCTCACTACGCATGGGCTGAAGAAAGTGTCCTTGATACCTTAGGTATCATTGACTCCCCTACTACTATCGTAGATGGTGAAGAGGTAGTGGAAGAAACACAAACTAACTTCACTCCTGAAGAAAGTAAGGGATTACTTGTTTCCTTAACAGGCAATAACAAACACCTACACGACAGACAAGAATCAGAAATGCTTTATGGAATTGATGTTACAGCAGTAGAAAATGACTCCAAGGTCATGGGAGCCTTCCTTGCACCACAAGAAGGTAATAGAGCGGTTAGTATAGATAACCCACTTCTTGTAATGGCTGTGGGTAACGCTGACATTTGGGTTTCTGACACAGGGGAAAACATTAGTAGTGGAGATTACCTTACATCATCTAGTGCACCAGGACATGCACGTATAGATAATCCTAACAATGAAGTAAGCTACATCATCGCACGTGCTGCAGAAGATGTAGATTGGACAGATATTGATGCCTATGTGGATGATTCAGGAGTCAAACATACCAAAATTTCAGTATTCTTTGAGAGCTTCATAATTGATAGATCACTAATGCTTGCAAGTAACAACACCCTAGAAAGTGATGTAGCACTAATTAAAGACTTACTGGGACTCTCAGATGCCTTAGAATCATCTGAGTCAGACTCCTCTACCCTACCTGGTTTGTCAGGACTTGTTTCTGAGATCACAGAAGTTTACACCGAGTTTAAAGAATTTACAGAGGCACTTGGTTTATCAAAGATAGTAGATGAAGACGGCAATGACTTGCTTGCAATAGAGTCTAACATGACTGTTACAGGTAACACTTCCCTAGCCGATGTAACAATTACGGGAGATGTAATGGCTGGTCTTATAAAGATAGATACAATAGACAATTCAATTGGTGTAGTAGGACCAGAATGTGATGATAACAAAGAACTATGCCAGACACAGACACTTTATCTACAAAACACACTTGCAGGTAATGTAGATATATTAGATGGCACCGTTGTAATAACACCTGAAGGAATACTAAAGGTAGAAGGAACTGTAGAAG
>CAZTXE010000021.1:0-9703 GCA_964617305.1 uncultured Candidatus Saccharibacteria bacterium
CAACAACCAATTCATTAGTATCAACCTTTTTATCTACTATATATAGGGGATCTTTGTGATAATCAGAGATTTCAAATCCCCTTCTTTGGCCGATTGTATAAAACTGCACCCCATCGTGTTTTCCAACAACCTTTCCCTGCATGTCTATAACATTTCCAGGTTTGGTATCAATCTTATCTTTTAAGAATTCTTTTATATCAACCTCACCTATAAAACATATTCCTACACTATCTGGTTTATCAGCATTATGAAACCCAACTTCTTTGGCAAGTGTTCGTAATGCCTTCTTATCCATATCTCCTACTGGAAACAAAGCCTTGGATAACTGGTCTTGATTTAGTTGATACAAAAAATAGGATTGATCCTTTCCTGTATCCACTCCTCTTAGCAGTTGATAGGTATCTCCATCTTTTCTTACACGAGCGTAATGACCTGTTGCAACATAATCAAAACCTTTCTTTTGGGCCCACTTAAGAAACATCCCAAACTTTATTTCTTTGTTACACAAAACATCAGGGTTTGGTGTTCTACCGGCTTGAAATTCACTATAGAAGTGGTCAATAACTCTTTTTTTATATTCCTTAACAAAGTTTAGGTATTTAAAAGGTATATCTATAAGGGTTGCAACTTTTAAAGCGTCAATTCTATCTGCATCTGCAGTACAACCATCAAGTTTAGAATCCCAACACTGCATATAAACCCCTGTAACCTCATAACCCTGTTCCTTCAAAAGATATGCAGAAACTGCAGAATCTACACCACCGCTAAGACCAACGGCTACCTTCCTCTTCTTATTCTTTTTTTCTTTTTGCAGAAACATCAACTGGATTATCTCATACTAAAAAACTATTTATTTAGTAGATCAATGGAAGAATTCATGGCACTGATGAATTCCTTAACTATGTTTGCAGCCTCTTTTTCGGTCAATCTTCTAAAGTTATGAGGGAAATAGTGGAATACCTGATTTCTCCCATTTCTCCATATAGCCCACAGCTTGTCTGCAGCTAATTCTCCAGGTTGACCATATCTTTTAAGTTTTGAATAAACAGAATAATCTTTTTCTTTAAAAATTGGGTTTAATATCCTACCGATTCTGATAGCTTCTCCATAGAAATCTTCTTCATTAATTAAGTCTAAATCCAAAAAAAGTCTTTTTAGAAAACCTTCATAAGCCTTCGCAAAGGGAAACACCACATAGGAATAATCAGATACCTTACCAGAATAAGCATGACACTCCATAAGAAGATGTTCTCCATCTTCAAGGAGTCCTCGCACTTCCCCAGGAATGTAATTCCACAGAGCAGAATTTCTACTTACAATTTGAGTTTTTTGCATACTACTAATTTACCTTAATTTGTGCCTAAACATAAATTTAGAAACCTCTATACCAAAAAACATCATAATTGAAGATAACCCGGCTAACAACCAATAGTTACCCAGGGGAACAAGATCAAAGAAACTCCTAAGACCAGGTGAAACATATGGAAAAATCTGAAACATGAAACCAACACCAACTGCAGCAAGCAACCACTTGTTTTCAAAAAAGCCTTCCTTCCAAAACGGTTCTTTGAGCGTTCTAACTGAGAATACATACACCAAGGAGTTTATTCCAACTGTTAGAAATGTTACGGATCTTGCAAGAGCTACATCTCCCGTCGTCTTTAACACAAAAACGAAAACACCCATTGCAAATATCCAACCTGTGATTGAAACAATTCCAATTAGCTTTAGCATCCATGGAGAAACCAAAGCCTCCTTCGGGGACCTAGGCCCCTTATTCATAATTCCTGGGGCTTTGGGATCAATGGTTAGAGCTAGATGAGGGAAACCATCTGAAACCAAGTTAATCCATAAAATTTGAACAGCTGTGATCGGTAAAGGAAGTCTTAAAATTAAGGAACTAAGAACAAGTAATATTTCTTCAAAAGCATCACTCATTAAATACAATATGATCTTTCTTATATTATCAAAGATGCCTCTACCTTCTTCGATGGCGGCGACTATGGTATTAAAACCTGAGTCAAGAAGCACAAGATCAGCAGACTCTTTTGCAACATCACTCGCTTCACCAACTACTATACCAATATCAGCTTTTGAAAGGGCAGGGGCATCGTTCACACCATCCCCCATCATTGCTACCACCTCTCCGTGGTCTTTTAGTGTCTCAACTATTTTATATTTTTGGTCAGGCTTGGTACGGGCAAAGAGTTTAACAGTACCTTCATTTTTAAATATCTTCTCTTCTAACTCCGACTTGCTCATATTTGTTAAATCCTCTCCCAGCACAACATCGCCTTTTACAATTTCAAGGCCCAATTCCTTTAGTACAGAAATTGCAGTATTAGCATAGTCCCCTGTAATAACAACAAGTTTGATTCCGGCGTCTCTAGTCTTTTGCAAAGCTCCTTTGACATCAGTTCTTATAGGATCATTGAAAGCAAGCATGCCCACCCAAGTGAGATTGTCCAACACTTTATTCTTATCTAAGTGTTTCTGATTAGGCGCCTCTTTTCTTCGTGCAAAACCTAAAAGTCTCTTACCTTCGGAAGAAAGCTTATCAATTACCTCAAGCGCTTCTTTCTTTTGACTGGGGGTAAGATTGGAAGCTTCCAATAGCACTTCGGGTGCCCCCGTGACAAAGGTTACCAATTCCCCATTGTGCCACTTATTCAAACTAGCAAAGAACTTATGTTCAGATGAAAACGAGATACTATCTATACTTCCAAATTTCTTTATTCTTTCAGCATCTTCTCTATGTATTGTTTTATTTCCCCATTCCCATGCCGCAACTACAACAGAGGTATCCAAATCATTTGCAATGATCGTATGTTGAGCCATAGCTTGCTCATCTCCTAAAACATTTACTACCTGCATCCTTCCATGAGTTAAAGTACCTGTTTTATCTACACATATAGTTGTAACACCACCCAAAGTTTCTGCAGATACAAGGTTTCTTACAAGTCCCTTACGAGCAAGGATTCTCTGCATACCAATGGCAAGCACCACAGTAAGTCCTACAAGCAGTCCTTCAGGGATTGCACTCACCGCTAAAGCTACAGATGTAGTAAAGATCTCAACTAAGTCTTGACCCAATAGAGCACCTATCGCAAAAACGGCTAGAATCATAATGAAAACAAAGATTGAAAGTTGTTTACTGAATTTAACCAATTGCTTACCCAATGGAGTAGCCTCATTCTCATTGGAAATACTTTGTGCAATCTTACCCATTTCGGTTTTACCACCGGTTAAGGCCACCCTCATTCTCGCCTTGCCAGCAGTGACGATGGTCCCCATAAACACTTCATTTCCTACCTTTTTACTTATGGCTTCGGATTCACCTGTAAGAATCGCCTCTGTAACAAAGAACCTATTATCTTCAAGCAAACACCCATCTGCAGGAATTTTATCTCCCTGCTTTAGCAAAACAACATCCCCCGGGACAAGTTTTTCAACCTCCAAGGTTACAACCTTACCATCCCTGATAACTTGCGCATGTGGGTGAACCAATTTCTTTAATGCAGCAAGAGCATTACCTGCTTTTCTTTCTTGAACAAAACCAAGAATGGTATTTACAAAGACCGCAAGTCCAATAATTGCTGTATCAGCAAACTCATGTAAGAAAAAGGTCACACCCCCGGCTAACAGTAAGATATAAACAAGGGGATTTTTAAGTTGGGAAAGAAAAATGACAAAACCACTTGGCAGGGATTTCTCAGGTAAGGAATTGGGGCCATGTTCCTCTAATAGATGAAGTGCTTCAGTGGAACTTAGTCCTCCGGGTTCATCTGAATATTCAGGTGTAATGGAATTTATCACCTGGCAAAGTTTGTCGGGCATATATTAATGCTAGCACACCTCATGATAAACTTTACATATGCCTCAACTGCCCTTTATTGTGCATATAATACTAATTATTGCGGGATCTATTACCTTAGTCCAAGCAGTAAAGGCATTTATAAACTCTTCCTCAAAAATTGCTAAAAAAATTGGGATCTCAGGATATACAATTAGCTTCCTATTGGTGGCTGTTGCAACCTCCCTACCCGAAGTTGTTGTTGGAATAACATCTGCCCTAGAGGGTAACTCAATATTATCTTTTGGAAACGCAATAGGATCAAACGTGGCCCTTATAACCCTAGTGGTAGCTCTACCTGTGTTATTTAGTGGTCAACCGGGTATATCTACTAGAACAATAATCCACTCCAAGGATGCCTATTACACGTTGTTCTTTGGAATATTACCAATAGCTCTAGCAGTAGATGGAAAACTAAATAGAACGGATGGAATCATACTAATAATTCTTTATTTGGTTTACTTTATTATTGTTTGGCGAAGAAGCCACGGTGTAGAAAAGATTATTGAACAACTAGGTGAAATTAACCTTTGGAAACAAGGGATACTATTTTTAATCTCACTACTATTACTGCTTGCTTCAAGTGAGGTTATCGTCCAATCCGCCATGAGTTTGAGCTTAGGCCTGGGGTGGAAACTAGCCTTCATTGGTCTTTCAATCACAGCAATAGGTACCTCTTTGCCTGAGATTGCATTCACCATTGGAGCTGCTAAAGGCCGCTTCCAGCAGGAAATATTGGGAGACATTGTAGGTAGCCTTGTTGCTAACTCAACTTTGGTATTGGGACTTACCTCAGTCATACATCCGATAAGCTTAACAAACGGAAGCCAGGGATATTCGTTAATAGTGCTATTCACTTTGATAATGCTCATCTTCCTAAGCTTTGTAAGATCAAGGGAAAAAATAGATAAGGCAGAAGCTGTATTTTTAATAGTGCTGTATATACTGTTTATTGCAGCTGAATACTATCTTCAAACCAATTCAATCTTCTAAACGTCAATGTACTATAATGTGCCCATGGAAAAACCAAAGGTAGCAATAGTACATGACTTTATAACTCAATACGGTGGGGGTGAGAAAGTAGTGGCAACTCTAAGTGAGATCTGGCCAGATGCTCCTATTTATACATCTATGTATCAACCAACAAAGATAGATAACCTATTTAAAGATAAAGAAATCATTACAATGGGTGATACCGCCAATAAGATTATTAAAACATTCCCCATACTGTCAAAGTGGTTTGTTTTTCTTATACCCTTAGCGTTTGAAAACTTTGACCTAAGTTCTTATGACATTGTTATCTCAAGCAGTGTCTTGTATTCAAAGGGAGTAATAACAACCCCAGAACAACTTCACATAAGTTACGTTCACACACCTCCCAGATTTTTGTATGGATATTCAGTGGAGAGTACTAAAAGAAATTTCTTCATATACAGACCTGTGGTAAAACTTGTGGATCACTATTTTAAAATTTGGGATTTCATTGCTGCACAAAGGCCTGACTATCTACTAACAATTTCTAAAAACGTCAGGGAAAGAATCCACAAATTCTATAAAAGAGACGCAGATGTTATTTATCCCCCAGTGGATACCAATATTCAAACAAACACAAAACAAGATAATTTAAAGCAACCCTATTATCTTGCACTAAATAGACTTGTCGCTTACAAAAACTTTGATCTGGTTATTGAAGCATTTAACATTTTGGACTTACCATTAAAGATTGTTGGTACGGGTATTGAAGAAAAAAGATTAAAAGCTTTAGCAAAAAGTACCAATATTGAATTCTTGGGGCGTGTAACAGAGGAAAGAAAACATGAATTGATGGAACACGCAATGGGAATAATACAACCTGTGGAAGAAGAAGATTTTGGAATAGTACCAATAGAAGCACTAGCGCACGGAACACCCGTATTCGCGCATAGATCTGGAGGATCAAAGGAAACTATAAGAGATGGAATTGACGGTATGTTTTTCGACTTTTTGGATCTGGAACACTTTGTAGAAAGATTTAGAGAATTTGATGAAGCCGTTAGGACCCATGAATACAAAAAAGAAGAAATGAAAAAATACGCAAATAAATTTAGTAAGGCAAGATTTAAAAAAGAATTCAAAGATTACGTTATGCAAAAATGGGGGGAAAAGCAAAAGGAAGATGCCTGAAGGTCCTGAGGTTAGAACAATTGTTAGGCAGATGAACAAGAACATCTTAGGTAAAGAGGTCATAGAACTGCTATTTGCTAATGACACAGAAAACCTACTTAAAAACTCCACAAGAAACAAACTCAAGAAACAATTGATTGGAACTCATATCAAAAAGGTACACCGTAAGGGTAAATACATTGATATTGAGTTTTCAAATGAACTACACCTTGTACTACACCTTCTCATAACAGGAAGACTCTCCTTATTAAAATCCAACAAGGGCGGTTTACCAAAGTACTTCAGATTTGGAATTAAATTTGAGGATGACAGAATCTTATGCTTAGGAGATATGAGAAAGTGGACAAAGATAGAGGTTCTTACAAAAAACGAGAGGAATGCTTTTAAGCATTTCAATGACATCGGTCCAGACATATATTCCAAGGAATTCAGTATAGATAGATTCCTAAAGATTCTAAATTCAACTCAAGCAATTCACTCACTTCTTCTAGATCAGAAGAAAATGGCAGGTCTAGGAAACATATATGCTAATGAGACACTCTTCACGGCAAAGATACATCCAAAAATGAAGGCAAAACAAATTGATAAAAAGAGAGCAGGAATATTATTCAAAGAAATAAAGGATATTATGGACCTAGCACTTAAGGAAAAAGGTACAACAATACTCCCCCTTCTGGAAAGAAATAAAGCCGCAGTTGGATGGCATACCCTGGATGGTAAACATGGTAATTTCTGGAAACACGTAAAAATATTCCAACATGAAACAAAGCCCTGTCCCCTGTGTAAAACTCCTATAGAAAGAGTTAAAATAGGAGGACGAAGTGCTTTTTTCTGCCCTACCTGCCAACCGGAGGATAATCAAATCAAACTGTTATGAGAATTCAGAATATAAAACTTAGAAACTTTAGAAACCATCAAGATACAAAACTTGATTTTGATGGTGAAACCACACTTATTATAGGAAAGAATGGGGCAGGAAAAACAAACCTTCTTGAAGCAATACATCTACTAGCTACAACAAAATCCCTTCATTCTAAATATGATAAGGAAATGATTTCCCATGACAAGAAGTTTGCACGTATAGATGCAAACATCAACCCAAATGGAGATAAACAAAAACTAGAATTACTAATTACAAAAAGCGATAAATTCGAAAATGCCTCATCCAAGAAAGTAAAACTTGATAAGGTAGCCAGATCCTTAAATAACTTTGCAGGCACTTTGAATACTGTGCTTTTCACTCCTCATGATGTTGAACTATTCACAGCTTCCCCATCAATTAGAAGAAAGTATCTTGATGCCCTATTTTTCCAAATAGACAAGAAATATAAAAGAGCAACTTCACAATACACAAAGGCAGTTAGACAAAGAAATAAAATACTTGAACAGATAAGGGATTTTGGTACAGGAAAAAATCAACTAGAGTACTGGGACGAGAAAGTAATTGAGACGGGAACAATCATTCAAAACAGTAGGGATGACTACTTTGACTTTGTGCAAAAGATTATTAACACACACATAGACACCCTTAGTAGTGAAGATACAACGTGTGAGATTATTTATAATAAGAGTGAAATCAACCCTGATGCACTAAAAGAATCACAAGATACAGAGATAAGAGCAGGAAGAACACTAATAGGACCGCATAGAGATGATTTCTCCATAAACTACAACAACCACGACATAGCAAGATATGGTTCAAGGGGACAGAAAAGAACAACCATACTAGCCTTAAAACTCTGTGAGATAGACTTTATAAACAAATATCTTGATAGAAGACCAATACTCCTTCTAGATGATATCTTTTCAGAGTTAGATGAGGGACACAAAGATGCAGTAACAAACTCATTTGATCTTCAGCAAACAATCATAACTAGCGCAGAACCAATAAATATGGGTAAAGCCATACATCTAATAAATATCGGTTAATAGTGCAGGATAATACCTCTTTTTTTATTCCATTTATGCGGGAAATATGCAAGAATTATATAGAGAAGGAATTCTCACGAGACACTGCCCTCTTGGCAGGTTGAAAGCAAATTCTAGTTCAAACTAGACTTATTCACTGCCTCAACCTGCCAGGATCGTTCCAAGGAAAAATGTTTATACCAGAATACTCAATCACAACCGAAATACTAAGAAACATAGCCAATATTGAATATGGCAAAGCCATCATTGAAAACACAATTATCCTTAGACATTGGGAAACACAACTTAAAAAAGAAGCAAAGGTTAGAACCATTACAAACTCCTTAGCAATGGATGGAATAATAATTGAGGAAGAAAAGGTAAAAAGAGTTGTAGACAAAATAGCAAAGAAATCTCCAAAAGAGGCTATTAGTTTTCAAAAAACTATAGATACATTAGATGAAATAGCTCAAAAAGGTGATATTGATGAAGCAGATCTAAAACAAATCCACAAAGCTTTAACTCAAAACTTAGAAAAAGATGGACAAGGTAAGTATAGAAACCAGAAAACCAAGGTGGGTGTTAATCCAGAAGAAATTCTCGCCTCTGTTATGGATTTATTTGATTGGTACAGCAGTCTTGATGCTAAGGAAACATATCCAATACTTGTAGCAGGAATACTTCATGGCAGAATTAACAAGATATTCCCATTTAAGAACAACTGCTTTTCAGTTGCAACTTTGGCTGCCAAAACAAGTCTTAAGATAAACAACTATGCAATAAAGGACTACCTAGGAATTGAAGAACTCATTAGAAATAGTAAAAAAGGTTATGAGGATTCCTTACAAAGGACACATGAGGATGACTTTACCCACTGGCTTGAATACTTTACCAATGTTATGGCAAGTGAGGCATCAAGAGTAAAGGAAAAAGTAATTCTACTTGCAAGAGACACAAAGCTTGCCAAGGCAAGTGGAAGGGTGGAACTAACAGACAGGCAAGAAAGAGTTGTAATGTATTTGCAAGACTACGGAATATTAAGAAACTCAGACTTTTCAATAATATTTCCTGATATATCAGAAGACTCAGTTTTGCGTGACCTAAAAACCCTTATGGAAAAAGGTATAGTGGCCAAACGCGGTAAAACCAAGTCTTCGAGATATGAGTTGAGTTGAGCCGGGGTCATTTCATACCGTGAAACTTTTCTAAATCTTTGGGTTTCACGAGAAATGACAGAAAGCAGGCAAGCAATAGAAGACCAGACAATCTTTCCACCATTACCCAATTACCTGAGGCCAAAAACGGTAACAGAGCAGCGAGGCCTAACGATGCCGTAAACCATAAATAATGCCCCGTAGAATTAGGGATTATTGTAAACATTGGCCTGCCCCTAAACGCTTTAGCCTTATATATTGGCCAAGCAAATATCAACCCGAAGGATGGAAAAGCTAGAAAGAATGTGAACAGCAGAAGTGACATTCCATTTTCCAGCTCAAGTCCTAAAGGTCCCGTAACTATACAGGAGGCAAAAAAAGCCGCACTAATAGCCAGGCGCTTCAATGGCATGAAGTCCTTTACTCTCTCCCCGTGGGACTCTACAGACCAAAGAACCCAAAGAAAAATAAAACCAGACTCAACCACAAGGGCCCATAGATACAAAGCCGAACTGTGGAGACCTGGTTGTTCGGGGAGCCATGCTAAAGATGACACCCAACAGAAAAACAGGGCAAACACCAAAAACATGTACGAAATGGTGTAGTAAAATTTGCTATCCATCAG
>CAZTXE010000022.1:0-9694 GCA_964617305.1 uncultured Candidatus Saccharibacteria bacterium
AGCTCTATGTGTTGACCACCGACTACATCAAATCCAGAAGCAAGTTCCTTCAAACGAGTTATAAGATCTTTAATATAAAGCTCATCGGGACCAATATTATCAAGTGGGTTAATAACACCATGTAGTACGTGGTACCTACCATCATGTCCAACCTTCTCAAAAGCAAACACATCAAGAGGACTTGAAGTAACAATTATCTTTAAGCTATTTCTATTGTCATTTTTACAAATTGAACAGGGATCAAACTCATCAACATTCTTGCAAATTGAACACATTTTAGTCTCAAGCTTTAGGTTTTTAAGGTGGTCACTGAAATTCTCGATTTCTTCTTGGGGAAAATGCAGAAGTGTAAAAACTAACCTTTGAGCAGTTTTAGGACCAATACCAGGTAATCTTTGGAAGGAATTTATTAACTTTTCTATTGGTCGGGGTGTTTTCACAGCTTAAACATTATATGACAGTGGGTTAAATTGGCAAAGCCCCATCAAAAACATCAACTAATGCATCTCCGATAGTAACATCTTGGGTTACTTCAACATTAAAGTCAGTTAGGTTTTCCTTTTTTTCAATCTTGGCGGGTCTTTCTTCACTTAGCTCACATATAATAGCTATTGTTTCCCCAAAGACATCGGATAGTACAGTCTCCACTATTTGCCTATTCTTTGTGGATTCCAGTCTTTCTTTGTGAAACTTGTAAAAAACCTCCAGTACTACACTGCTCCCTTCTATACTAATGGGTTTGGCAGAACGCAGGAGTGCACTAACACCATGATTATGAACCTTCGCTCCCTTTAATACATCTTGCCAAGCTTCCATCATTGTCGCAACAGGGGTATTGAGCTTAGATTTTGAGCTTTTTTTAGGATTAGATTTACTGCGTGATTCCACCTCTGGTGTTTTAGGTGTAGAAGGGCCACCTGAATTTCTAGTATCGCCCCCTCCTCCTTGTGGAGTAACTACTACACCTGAGTTATTACCAGTACAGGACTTAACAACGGCTAGTTCCAAAGGTAATTGCTGGATAACAGAGGATTTAATATCATTTTGGGCTCTCATAAATAGATCTATCATCTTTGCAATTTCAGAAGGAGATAAACGACCGGCTTGTTCTTCCATTGTAGAAAACAGATCCTCTGTAACATCCAATAAACCTTCATGAGCATCCGCAACAATAAATAATAGATCACGTAGATACTTAAGTAATTCCATTGTCCAAGTGTGTAGGTCAACACCATCGTCAAACAACCCATTTATCTTTCTAAGAGCAGCCACCTGATCCTGTTCCATCAGACTTTGTACAAAATCCACATAATCTTGTTTGGAACTGGTACCCACAAAGGAATCAATATCTAACTCCCCTTCTACAACTTGTTGAAGAAGTGTTTCTGCATCACGGAAACCACCATGCGATGCTTTTGCAATGGTTTCCAATTCTTCTTTTTTAAATTTGGATTTAACTCTTTCAGCAGATGTAATTTCCTCAAGCTTTGAGACTAGTTGGTCTGTCGTAGCACGTTTAAATTTAAAGACCTGACATCTAGACTTAATGGTGTCAGGTACCTTGTGATCCTCTGTAGTACATAGAATGAATGTAGCGTGTGCAGGAGGCTCCTCCAGCGTCTTTAGCAAAGCATTAAATGCCTCAGTTGTTAACATGTGTACCTCATCAATTATATAAACCTTTTGTGTGCCTGAGGTGGGAGCTAGGTTGATCTTATCGCGCAAATCACGTATATCATCTATTCCCCTGTTACTTGCAGCATCAATCTCAATAAGATCCAGATAGTTACCTACCTTTATAGCTGTACAGGAATCACAGGTATCACAAGGGTCACCATTTTTTGCGATTTTTTCACAGTTGAGGGCTTTAGCAAGGATACGTGCTGTTGTAGTTTTTCCAATACCACGAGGACCTACAAACAAATAGGCGTGACCGGCTTTATTATTTTTGACTTGTGTTGATAAAGCATCTGATATGGGATCAGGTTTTATTGTCTCGCTAAATTTTTGTGGTCTATATTTTGTGTAGTACATATCGGCAGGCCCGCCATCTCATAAAAAAATACCCTTACCAAACGGGGCACAATTAAAGTATACAAAGGTTAGCTATGAGTTCAATATGCAGTTATATGAAAGTTGGGACTATTTCTAAAAGTTGTGAGTATTCGTCTTTTGCAAAGGACTTTAATACCCAAGCTTCTGTATCTATCTCTGGGTTTGTGGGCTTTCCAACACCAACACGTATCCTTCTAAAGTTTTGGGTACCTAGTTTTTCCACGATGTCCGCTACACCCTTGTGTCCTGCATCTCCCCTTCCAACCTGATCTTTGATGGCACCAAATTCCAAATCAACATCGTCGTGGATCACTACTAAATCCTCAGGGGTTATTTGGTAGAAATTAACTAGTTTTGAAACAGCCTCACCAGATTTGTTCATGAATGTTTGAGGTTTAGCAAAGATGGTATCATCTTGTTTTGTAATTTGAGACTTAAATTTCTTTTCCTCAGACCATTCTAGGGAATTATCTTCTGCATATTTATCAAGAAGGATAAATCCAACGTTATGTCTAGTATCTTTATATTTTTTTCCTGGGTTTCCTAAGCCAACAACAAGTTTCATGTGATTAATTTTTACCAAAAGCTGCAAAAATTGCAAAAACAAATGTTTCCATAATGAAAGCAACACCAATGAAAGCAGGTGTACTCCAATCAGCAGTAGCTACAGCCACTATGCCAAGTACGTGAACAATCCCTATAGCAGCAAGCTGTCCGTAATGAATGAATCTATCTCCACCCTTTGTGCTAATGAAATAAAATGTAGCTGCAGAACAGAGGATACCTCCAAAGAATCCAAAGATTCCCCAGACACCTACCAACAAAACAAGATTTAAAATGTAGGTTCCAATTAAGAGTGGGTGCATACAAAAAGTGTAACAGAAAAATTAATGATCGTCTCCATCATGATGCTTGCCAAGAAGATGTAATACACCATGTTCAACAAGAGCTGCTATTTCTCCTTCTACGGTATTTTCATAGTCCTTAGCTTGTCTTGTTGCTTGATCTAAATTAACAACGATATCTCCTAGATGGTGTGTACCATCTTCCATATCAGAGTTAATTTCAAAAGATAATACATCTGTTGGTTCATCTTTATCCTTGTATTCCTTATTCAATTTATGAATTTCAGAATCACCTACTAAGGAGACAGAAATATATACCTTTTTATCTTTTGAAAATTTATCCAAAATACTCATCAAGTAAACCTTCTAACATAACAAGTTCAGAACTTTCCTTATCAACAAGATCTTGTCTATTACCCTTTGTATAAGCTTCAATAGACTGATTTCTATTCTTTATTTGCTTTCTTAATACCTTTTCAACGTGTTCATTTGTAAGTTCTTCACCTTGGCCACGTAGATCTATTTCCTTGTTTTGAATAGCAGAGAGTAAGAACCCTAAAACAGACACCTTGTTGGTATCTTTTTTCTTACGAGCTTTTAACAAATCTAACTTTAGTTTATTTAACATTCTTAACCATTCCTTCGTTTATTTTCTAGATATATCTTTCTAGCTTTTTTCTTTTTATCTTGCCTATTTCTTTCAGTAGGCGGAATGTATTCTTTTCTTGTTATTGCTTCTTTTACAATTTTTGCTTTACTTACTTTTTGGTTGAATCTCCTAAGCGCCTGCTCAAAAGTTTCGCCCTTTCGTACTTTTATCCTTACCATGGATATTCAAACTACACCTCCAAACTTAAATTTCAATCTTATGTAACTCTAAACAGAGTATATATGGGGATATCAAATGTGGCAAACAGTTAAGTTCAGCAAGTGCTCGGGTCATACTATGGCATAGCTGCTTTTCTGAAATAAAACTTCAGGGCCCCATTGGAAAAAAGGGGCCCATAAAGGACTTTTGGATGACGATTAATTACCTCGATTTTTATTCCAACTCCAACAACGACGGGGGGATGTTCGTGGTAACCACCGAAGAGGTCTCTGGCACCCAGGACAATTGCGGGGTCTGGACATAGCAAGTGCCCAGTTTAAAGAATGTTTACAAGCTGAACAAACTACGCTGTGGAAACCGAGCCTATAAAACATCGATATGACGCCGGACATGATTATCTCCTTCTTGTGTTAAAACAAACCCCTAACGTCCTTGATTGTCACAAGAACCAATAGGGCTAAGAGAAACAACATCCCAAATTTGTGGATGTTACCCTCCAATTTTTCATTTACCTTCTTTCCGGATATGAGTTCGAATATGACAAATACTAGCCTACCACCATCAAGTGCTGGAAATGGAAGCATGTTTAATAGGGCTAAGCTCACAGAAAGAAGTGCTGTCAGATCTATCAGACCAATAACTGCTTCTTTCCCTTTGAATGACAACACACCGGACACAGCATGGGATATACCTACAGGCCCTGATACACTATTTGAAACAGGAGATATGTCCCCTTCTTCAACTGCCATAGCACTAAGATTCCACAGAGTGGAAGCTGAATAAGTTAGCATGTTGTAAGCATGGAAGAAACCTGCACGTGTTTTATCATAACCACTGGTTGAATAGTCTAGATTGAAAGCATCTGTTAGGTAAACACCAAACAAAACAACACCCTCACCATCTGCATAAGGTGTTACCTCAACTGTTCTGAAATCACGCTCCAGACCTCGTACATCCATAAGAAGTACTGAGATTGATTGGCCTTCCTTATCTTCTAGTGAGGTTCTGATATCTGAAGCAGAATAAACAGGTTGTCCTGCAACCTCAATTATGGCCTCCCCTACCTCCATACCAGCAATTTCAGCCACAGAGTCATCTGCATAGTCAGTAATTACAGTACTTACCTTATCCATGTGGCCATACCTGAAATCATGGTCAAAAAATAATGGGAGGGTCATTGTTCTAAAACCTGTGAGACCAAACATCATGTAGTAGAGGGTAACGGCAGTGAGTATGTTCATCACAACACCAGCAACAAGTATTAAACCTCTTTGCCAAGGTGTCTTTGATTTAAAATTTCTAGGGTCAGTAGAAGGTACAGGGTCGTCCGTGGCATCAAAATCCTCTCCAGTTAGTTTTACAAAACCTCCAAAGGGTAACCAGTTTAGGGAATAGATAGTATCGCCAAACTTCTTACCAAAGGCTCTTGGTGGTAAACCCAAACCAAACTCCTCTACCCTAACCCCTGTTTTCTTTGCGGTTATAAAATGACCAAATTCATGCACAAGCACAAGAAAGGATATTATTAGAATAAGTATTATTGTTGTTAACATGGATTAAACCTTAAGTATGTCCGCTTCTTTGTCAGAACCTATCTTGATTGTTTTATCAGTATGTTCTTTGACAATTTCCTCAACTTCAGCCTTTTGGGTAAACTTCTCATCCTCACCAATTTCTTTTTTCTTAAACAAATCTTCAATGTCCTTCATTGCATCCTGACGAGCATTTCTTAAAGATCCCTTAACTTCTTCTACCTTTTCTATTATAAGCTTGGTCATTTCCTTCCTACGATCTTCTGTTAACTGAGGAAGAGGAACTCTAACAACATCACCATCTACAACAGGATTAAGCTTAAGGTCACTGTTTCTAATAGCCCCTGCAATATCCTTTAATAATCCCTTATCCCAAGGTGAAACAACAAGGTTATGAGAGTCTAAAACATTAATCGTTCCTATCTCACGTAACTCCATCATTGTTTCGTATACATTAACTTTAATGCTCTCAATAAGTGCAGGAGATGCACGACCTGTTCTAATCTTTGCAAGTTCGGTTTGCAAAAATTCAACTGATTTTTCAAGTTTTGATTTTAATTCTGAATTAGTCATGGGATGATTTTAACACAGGGTTTAATAAGTAAAAATACATGACCGGGATCTAATACAAAATTAGGGGTAATCAAACAGACATCTTTTTGAAAGCTCTGAGTTCAATGTTTTCACCAAGCTTAGCAATGGTGTCTGTTATTAGATCTGAGATCTTCTTACTTGAATCACGAATATACTCATCATTGAGTAATTCCTCTATATTATCGTAATCCATGGATACTACTTGAAGAGCAACTTCCTTGCAAAGCTTTTGAAAATCTTCTGTCTTTGCAACGAAATCTGTCTCACAAGCCATGTGAATAAGGCTTCCTGCCCTACCATTGTTGTGAATATATGCGTATACAAGGCCATCATTTGCAACTCTATCTGTTTTTGTTGCTGCTTTCTTCTTACCTTCTTCTACTAACTTCTCTTTTGCTTTTTCAAAGTCACCATCAAATTCTTCAAGAGCGTTTTTAATGTTTAAGACACCTGCTCCTGTTAATTCTTTAAGTTTTTTAATGTTTTCTATATCTAGTTTTGCCATTGTACGTCTTTCAAATAGTTACTTACTGTCCTTTTTTTCTTTCTTATCTTTCCCTACCTTAACTTCTTCTTCACCCTTTGCTACTTTCTTAACATGTTTCTTACCAGCTTTCTTTGATGTATGGGAAGCTTCAGATCCAGTTACCTTTGGAGCTTCCGTCTTCTTAGCTTCTACTTCCTTAGCCTTTTCCTCAGCTGCTTTTTTGGCTTCAGCTTCTTTGTCATCTGCTGTTTTCTTAACCTTCTTTGCATAATCAGAATAACCTGCCTCAACGGCATCAGCAACAACTTTGACCAACATTGCTATAGAACGAATTGCATCATCATTTCCGGGTATAACATAAGGTATTTCACTTATATTGGTGTTTGTATCAACCACGGCAACAACTGGAAGACCTACTCTATTTGCTTCTCTTATTGCTGTTTTCTCACGTCTACCATCAACAACAAATAAAGCTGCAGGAGCTCCTTGTAGGTTTGTGATACCTCCTACGGACTTTGTTAATTTGTCTATGGCACGATCAAGTAAAAGACGTTCTTTCTTTGTATAAACATCAAACTCCCCTGCTTCACGCTTTCTTAAATAATCTAAAAGCTTATCAATATTTCTTCTAATAACGTGATAGTTAGTAATTGTTCCACCTAACCATCTTTCATTAACAAACATTGCTCCACATCTTTCAGCTTCAAGTTTTACAATTTCTTTTGCTTGTCTTTTAGTACCAACAAAGATAATCTGACCACCTTCTGCTGCAACATCATGAAGAATTTGTGTACCTTCTTCTAATCTTTCATGTGTTTTTTCTAAATCAATAATATGAACACCCTTTCTATGAGAGAAAATGAATTTCTCCATACTTGGGTGCCAACGTCTTACCTGATGTCCAAAGTGAACACCGGCTTCAAATAAGTCTTCTATTTTTGGTAATTTAATTTTTGCCATTTTATTTTCTTTCTGGAAGAATTCTGCGCAAGAGTTTACGAGGATTCTCCCTTTTTATTTTGATTCACATTAGCTGTGAACCTCACCTGCAGGTCTAAACCAGGAAGATACAGGTACGTAAGGGAAGATAACACAGTATTTAACTGAGAGCAATAACTAGGTTAGCCCGCTATCCAAACTTGCCTATATTCTACTCACTAGCATCTTCATTTCTTGGATCTTTCCAAGATGCATAGTCACACTTGGGGTAATTGCTACAACCATAGAATGTTCTACCCTTTGCTTTCTTTGTGATTATCTCTCCCTCTTCCCTCTTTTCATCCTCACACTTAGGACATTTCATGCCAATCTTGTCCAAATATGGCTTTGTGTTCTTACATTTAGGGTAGTGGTTACAAGCTAAGAACTTGCCAAACCTACCTTGTTTTAGCGTGAAAATACCATCGTCGCATTTGTCACACTTTCCAAAGCTTATTTCATTACCATCATCATCTACACCTTCACCATCCATAGGTTTTGCAAACTCACATTCAGGAAATCCGGAGCAGCTAAGAAACTTACCATACTTACCAAGTTTTATAAAAAGAATCTTGGCACAGTCGGGACATTTCTCATCACTCTCCCCTAGCTTTGTAACTTCCCTCTTATCAAGTTTTTCATCTGCCTCTTTAACATCTTTTTCAAAAGGTTCAAAAAACTCCTTAATCACAGGTACCCACTCAAGTTCACCTGCAGCAACATGGTCAAGTTTTTCTTCCATACCAGCAGTGAACTGATAGTCGACTACATTCTGGAAATGACCCACAAGCAGATCTGTAACAACAAAGGCCACAGGTTCCGGAATAAAATACTTATTCTCTTTTTGAACATACTTTCTGTTTTGTATTGTAGAAATCGTAGGAGCATATGTGGAAGGTCTACCAACTTCCAATTCTTCTAAGGTCTTAATTAAGGTTGCATCAGAATATCTTGCTGGGGGTTGTGTGAAATGTTGTTTTAGATCTAACTTATCTAGATCCACAACTTCTTTTTCGTTTATTTCTGGTAAAACATGTAGTTTCTCGGTGTCATCCTTAAATCCGAGCATCTTTCCAACAGCTAACCAACCATCAAATTTGATAACAGAGCCTGTAGCAGTAAATTCATATCCTGTTTTTGAGAGTATTTTTATGGAAGTCTGATCATACACAGCAGCTACCATTTGGCTCTCTAGCGCTTGTTTCAGGATCAGTGAGTACAACTTTACCCCATCTTTACCCAAATCATTCTCGTCTAAGGTTGAAATCTTAATGCTTACATCAGTTGGTCTTATGGCTTCATGAGCTTCTTGAGCATTTTTTGATTTTGTTTTATAAACCTGTGCTTTTTTGGGTAAATATTCTGAACCAAATGCACTTTCTATAAAATCTCGGGCTGAATTGAGAAATTGCGTGGATAGGGTTAGGGAATCTGTTCTGTGATACGTAATTAAACCCTCCTCAAATAGCTTTTGAGCAGCACTCATAGTTCTTCTTGCTGTAAAGCCATAAACATTGCTTGCAGCTCTTTGCAAAGTGGATGTTTTAAATGGTGCATGTGCTGTTCTAGTCCTCTCTTTTTGCTTTACCTCAGTAACCTCAAAGGTATCCCCAGTTAATTCCTTCTCAATACCTTTTGATTGTTTCTCAGTTGTGATCTCAAGCTTCTTGCCATCCTTCCTTTTTAATTCTGCAGCTAGGGTATCCTTCCTTGGTGTTATGAAATCTCCCATAATAGACCAATACTCATCTGGTTTGAAAGCATCACGTTCTCTTTCACGCTCTACAATAAGCCTTACAGCAACGCTTTGAACACGCCCTGCGGATAGTCCATACCTAACCTTCTTCCACAAAAGCGGGGAAAGAGTATATCCCACAAGCCTATCAAGAACACGTCTTGCCTGTTGTGCATCAACAAGATCTTCATTTAATTTACCAGCATGATCAAAAGCAGCATTTACAGCATCCTTTGTAATTTCATGAAATACCACACGTTCATATTTAAGATTCTTTGGCATTTTCTTATCTTTTTTGAATATCTCAGCCAAATGCCAAGCAATGGCCTCCCCTTCTCGATCTGGGTCTGTCGCAAGAACAACTGTGTCCACTTCCTTTGCTTCTTTTTTAAGTTTGGTGATTGCCTTTTTAGCTTTGGGTGGAATTACATATTTGGGTTCATAATTATTTTCAACATCAACACCTAATTCCTTCTTGGGCAGATCTCTAATATGTCCGTTTGAAGCAGATACTTTGTAATCCTTGCCAAGAAGTTTTTTTAGTGTCTTTGCCTTTGTCGGTGACTCAACAACTACTAACTTCATTAATTGAGAATATCATGTTACGTCAAATGATCCAAAATATCTTGGAAATGTGTA
>CAZTXE010000023.1:0-9660 GCA_964617305.1 uncultured Candidatus Saccharibacteria bacterium
TGCCCCAACAGTAAATACTAATACAAACCTAAAAAGCGATCTCCCCTTGCAATTGAGATCGCTTTTTTGTGCCTTTTTATGTAATACCTATAGCCTTGACTCCCATAGTACTATAAGGTACAATACTAAGATAACTTGCACTCGTGTAGTGCATTTTTTCTGCCTGTTCCCGCCCATTTTGTTTTAACTTTGCCCAAAGTATTAAAAAATGATTAATAAAACTGACAATATTAAAAGAATATTTGTTGTAGATATGGCCTTTTTGGTAGGTCTTGTTGTAGGAGCTATTGCTGTAATGAGCTATATATTCCCTACAGAAGTATTTGCTGAAGAATGTACCTCTGATGGTGCTTACGGACAAACCTGTATATACAATAAAACCTTTGAATTAACAAAGAAGGTACGTATAGAAGGAGACAACTCTTGGAAAGACAAGGTAACTGATGTTAAAGAAGATGAAGTTGTTGAATTTAAAATAAAGATTAAAAACATTGGAGAAGTTGAAACTGATGACATGAAGATGACAGATTACCTTCCTGATGAACTTGAAAGAGTAGGTGGTTCTGGTCTTACAGAAGAATGGGACAACTTTGAACCAGATGAAACAAAGACATTTAAAATAAAAGCTATGATTGATGAAGATGAATTTGATCGTGATGACAACTTTGAAAAATGTGTAGTTAACAAAGCCAAGGTTGAATACGATGGTACTAATGAAGGTGCAGACACTGCTACTGTTTGTTACGGTAACTCTGAGATAACAGAGCTTCCAGACACAGGAGTAACAGGTGTACTAGGTGTACTTGGTTTGATTACTACTGGTTTAGGTATCGCTTTTAAAAAGCGTTCCTAATAGAAAGGTTTGGATTTAGAGTAGATAGGTTGGGTTTGCCAGTTCTTACGCGACCTATCTATTCTGAGTCTAAGCAAATTCCTCCCCAAGTAATTATAATTCCCTCAATAATATGCAATATGTAACACTCACAATATTGGTTGCTGCTCTTGTAGGATCAACTGCATTTGTAGCAAAACAAGGTCTACCTGTGGATACTTCCGTGCTTTCAAGTAAGGATGAGGCATTAGCTTCAGAAGAAGTTGTTGAATCAGTATTTGGTGTAATGGATGAAGAATATTTCACCCCCAAACAATTGTTTCTAAATGATGAAATTGTTCTTAGTATTGAAAGTATTGGTCTTGATTCGATAGGACAATTACAAACTCCAAAGAATTGGCAAGGTGCTGGTTGGTACTTTAGAAGTGCCAAACCAGGGGACAGGGGAACTGTAATAATTGATGGTCACTATGATATGGTTGGTGGCGCACCTGCAGCTTTTTTCTCATTGAAAAACACAAAGGTTAATGATACAGTGGTTTTAGTAGACGATCTTGATCGTAGTTTCACTTACAAGGTAACAAGCACATCTTACGTTGACATTAATGATCCCAACAGAACAGACGTTTTTGAAAAGGGTACAGGTAAAAGATTAGTTTTAGTTACATGTGGTGGTGTTTGGAACGCAAGTTTACAAACTTATGATAAAAGACTTGTTGTAGAAGCTACACTTTTAGAACAGTAAGTTGCAGTGGAGAGGTAACACGGGGCAGTGGTTATCTCTCCTCTGGAGCGGATTGTTCCCGCAACGATGTTTTTTTATATCATCAAAAAAGAAATCTAGAATATTTAATTTGCAGTATTTACTGCAGCAATTAGGAGTCAAAAATGGAAAATAGAAACACAACTAGAAAAACAAATACAAATGGCCACAAAAGTGGTGCTGCTGTTGTAAGCAATTACGACGGTAGAGTAGTAGAAGTAGAGGGATTACTTGAAATCCTTCCCGATTTTGGAATTATTCGCCAGGAAGCCCAATTAGAAGAGGCTTTACCAAAAGATGTATATACAAGTTTATCCCAAATTAGACGTTTTAGTCTTAGAACAGGTGACAATATAAAGGGACAAGCTCGTCTTCCAAAAGAAGGTGAAAGATACCTTTCTCTTCTTAAAGTCGATACTGTCAATGATTTAGAGCCTGAAAAAGCTAAAAAAAGACCTCATTTTAGTAGATTAACCCCAATCTTTCCTGATGAATGGATGAAACTTGAAACTGATCCTGAAGTGTTATCTACTCGTTTGGTCGATCTTATTTCACCTATAGGTAAAGGTCAGCGTGGAATGATCGTTTCCCCACCAAAAGCTGGTAAAACTTGGTTATTGCAACAGATTGCAACAGGAATTGCCAAAAATCACCCTAAGATAAAACTTATGGTTTGTCTTATTGGAGAACGTCCAGAAGAGGTAACCGACATGAGAAGAAGGGTTGCAGGGGAAGTTTTCGCAAGTAACTTTGATGAATCTCCTGAAAAACAAACTCAAATTGCAGAACTCACACTTGAAAAAGCAAAAAGACTTGCTGAAAAAGGTGAGGATGTAGTTATTCTTATGGATTCGCTTACTCGTTTAGCAAGAGCTTACAACTTAGTAGTTCCTCCTTCTGGAAGAACACTCAGTGGTGGTTTTGATCCATCAGCATTATTCCCACCAAAGCATTTCTTTGGTGCAGCTCGTAACTTCGAAGAAGGAGGTTCATTAACTATTCTTGCGACATCTCTTGTTGAAACAGGTTCCAGAATGGATGATGTTATCTTTGAGGAATTTAAGGGAACTGGAAACATGGAACTTAGACTTGATAGACGTCTTGCAAATAGGAGAATATATCCTGCAATTAATATAAAAGAATCTAGTACAAGAAACGAAAACCTTCTTTATGATAAGGAAACACATGAGTCTGTAATTCTTCTTAGAAGAATGATAGAGCTTCTTAATGATGATGAGATTACCGAGATGGTAATTAACAGACTTAAGAAGGCAGAAACCAACAAAGAGTTTCTTGAGAACCTTAAAAAGGGTGGTAAGTAAACCTACGGTTTATCTGTTAAAATAGCAAAGTCCTAGTATTGGGACGCTTATGCAAAGCATATTTAAGCGCTTTAAAGGGTTTAAACCAAGAAAAGTTTCCCAACTTACACTGAAAGGTTTTAAAGTCCCCGCGCAAGGAAAAATAAATAAATTCCTGTCTACATTATTCTCTCCTTTAAGTGGTTTCATAGGTGCTTTTTTAAAGTACCTTGTTCAGAAATTAAAAGAGTTAGGTTCTCTATTTCTTTTTTGTTTATCTGGAATTGTTAAACTAATCACTTGGGCAAAGGAGTATTCCACAAGAAAATTGATTTGGGGAAGGGGCAGACTGGGCCGTCCTGTTGCCAATATAATTGTGCTTGCAGTGGCATTTGTTGTATTCACCTTTGGAGAAATATTAAGTAGCAGTAAATTTGTTAACAGTCAGGAAATAAATCCTGACTATATGTCTAATGTAACTGATATCTTACCTAACAGAAACACAGCACTAACTTTAGTACCTGATGACAGAAAGAGAGCAGAATCATTTGTATATAACATTCAAAGTGGCGATACATTATCTGGTATTGGACAGAAGTTTAAGATCTCTGTAGACGCTATTAAATATGTTAACGGTTTAACTGATTCTTCCGTTTTAGCCGTTGGGGATGCAGTCACTATCCCACCTGTTTCTGGTTTGATTCACAAGGTTAAGGATGGCGACTCATTAAGCTCTATTGCTGAAAAATATGATGTTGCACCACAGGCTATTGCTGACTTTAACTATATTTTAGATACTTCAAGCCTTGCTATTGGGTCTGAACTTGTTGTACCTGGTGCTAAAGTTCCACAACCCGTTTATATTCCACAAGTACCTGTATATACGCCACAGACACCTCTCGCCAATGTGCCAAATCTTGGAGATGGTTGGGTATGGCCCACATCCACAAGGATTATTACGCAATACTTTGCTTGGTATCATAATGGTTTGGATATTGCAGTACCTTGGGGATGGGGAATGCCGTCACTATATGCTACATCCAGTGGTACTGTTACAAGAGCCGGATGGGATCCATGGGGTCTTGGGCTTGTTGTAACAATAAATCATGGTAATGGCTATGAATCTGTATATGGTCATATGAGTAGAATTGATGTGGGTTATGGTGAGAAGGTATCCAGGGGAGAAATGGTGGGTCTTATGGGTAACACAGGTCGTTCTACAGGGCCTCACGTCCACTTTACTATAAAAGCAAATGGTGTAGCTCAGAACCCATTAAACTACGTAAATTAAACCCCACCTTGTGTTAAAATCTCATTGTTATGCGAAAAAATCAATTAATTGATATAGCTGAAATATTTGTAAAAGCCGGTAATGGTGGCGATGGAAAGGTTTCTTTTAAAAGAGAGAAATATCTTCCAAAAGGTGGTCCTGATGGTGGCAATGGTGGTGCTGGTGGAAGTGTTATCTTTGAAGCCGACGAAAAACTAGCGACACTAAGGGACTTTAGATCGAAGCCTAATTACAAAGGAGAACATGGCCAACCAGGTGGCGCTAAGGAAATGACTGGCCCTGATGGAGAGGACCTTGTGATAAAGGTTCCTGTAGGTACACTTATTTATCAAATAGAAAACAAAGAAGCAGATAGTCCCAGTGAACTGTTAATAGGGGATTTGGTTTCCGATGGACAACAATTACTTGTAGCTTCTGGTGGAGTAGGAGGAAAG
The DNA here is from genome assembly GCA_964617305.1 of uncultured Candidatus Saccharibacteria bacterium. Lineage (GTDB taxonomy): Bacteria > Patescibacteriota > WWE3 > UBA101185 > UBA10185 > CAZTXE01. The sequence goes on from CAZTXE010000023.1 coordinate 4,622, forward strand.
GGTAATACTCTTTTTAAGAGTTCTATCAATCAAACTCCTATGCAATATACAGAGGGTACTAAGGGTGAAGAAAAAGATTTGCGTCTTGAAATAAAGCTTATTGCAGACATAGGGCTTGTAGGTCTTCCTAATGCTGGAAAAAGTACTCTTATAAACTATTTAACAAGTGCACAGGCAAAGGTAGCAAGTTATCCTTTTACAACACTTAGTCCTAACCTTGGGGTTTGTAAGTTACGTGATGGTAAAACAGCTGTGATAGCAGATGTCCCAGGTCTTATTGAAGGAGCTTCCGAAGGCAAGGGTCTTGGAGATGATTTCTTAAGACATGTTGAAAGAACAAGACTATTAGTTCACATAGTTGATCCTTCCTTTGTAGGAGAAGAAGATGTTGTTAGCAAGGTACTTGAAAGCTATGAAGTTATTCGTAATGAGCTAAAGGGTTACAGCAAGGACCTAGCAGACAAGCAAGAAATAATTGCAATAAATAAGATTGATTTGATGGAAGTAGGGGAGAATATTGAAGCAATTGTTAAGGCCTTTGTGGATAAAGGCTTAAGAGTTTTCCCCATCTCAGCAGTCTCTGGGGAAGGTTTAGATGCGCTTTTAGGTGAAATAACGGTAATGTTAGAAAAGACACCTAAAACCCCAGGATTTGAGGTCACAAAGCCTATTAAGGTATATACACTTAATGATTTACCCAATAGAAGAATTGTTCATGGTGGTGTGCTTAAAAAAGAAGAATTAAAAGAACTACGTTAAGGGCCGTTAGCTCAGTTGGTAGAGCGCTACTATGGCATAGTAGAGGTCACCGGTTCGAGACCGGTACGGTCCACCATTTCAAAAAAGTAGACGCGCCGCAAAACCATTAGTACCCTCTTGGTTTCACAGCACGTCCATAGCTTACACTTGTTGTTTTCCGACTGGTTTCTCTACTTGTTCATTTGCCCCTTCTCTTTCGGTGCAAATAGCATGGGGTCCTCCTTTCTGTGCGGGTTAAAAGATTTGTAGGCTGGTCTTTAAACTTACCGTGTTTGCCAATCTTCAGTTGGCACATTCCTATTACCAGCCAAATAGGTTTGCTATTTTAATATAACAAAAAAAGAGACCAGGTGTTAAACCCGGCCTCTTTTTTATTCTCTGATCTAGATATTACTCTTCAATATTCTCTTCTGGTTGCTCTGGTTGTTCAGGTTGAACAACTACTTCTTCACCTAGATCTAATTCTGCTCCACCCTCAATAATTTCTTCTTCACCCACATTACTTAACGGTTCTTGTGGTGCTGGTGGTACAGGTTCTGCAGTTTCTTGTGGTGCTGGTACTGCATTTTCAATTTCTTCTACAGTTGGTTTTGTTTCAGCACCTGCTACAGTTGGATTTTGCTGTATAGCTTCTATCTCAGCTGCAACTAGTTCATAATCTCTGCTTTCAGCATCTACTAGTCTTTGGACTATCTGTAGTTCTCTTTGAGCTTCAGGTAATCTGTTTAACTGTTTGAATGCTTGAGCTAGATTGTAGTGTGCATTAGCATAATCATTCTTTAATGAAGTTGCTTGATTGAATAGATTTGCTGCTGAAAGGTAATCGCCAGCTGCATAGTAGACTCCACCAAGTGCTAGTCTTAGCCTTGGGTTTGCAGGATCAAGCTGTATAGCAGCATTTAGTGATCTAACAGCCCATGATTCTGCATCTTCTGCTATTCCAACTAATGCTCTGTAGACATTTGCTCTTGTTTCCCAGTTACCGGCACTAATTGGGTTAAGTACCTCTGTAGTAACTCTGGAACTTCTAATAGCTTGTGCTATTAACGCTTGTACAGTAGCTTGGTCCTCTTGTGAGAGGTTTTCTTGTGTTGCAAGACTGTTTGCTAGTGCCAAGCTGGTATTAGCATATGAGTTGTGGTAGCTAGCTCTTTGCGGATTAATTTTTATGGCTCTTTGCTGCATCTCATATGTTTCTGATCCCTTGTTTTCTTGTGCAGCTACTATTGCTTTACGCATATAGAACTCACCTGCATATTGACGGAATCCGAAGTAACCACCGGCTATAGCCATTACCGTAAGAGGAACGGCCATAATATACTGGAATACTTCTGCGTCTTTGTTAACTAAGGACATACTATTTGAGGAAGCCAGAGAGGAAAGACTTAATCTTACTTCTTCTGCGGATCCAGAGAGACTAATCTTTGCTCTTGCAACAAGAAGGGCTACAAAAAGTACTGCCAGAAATCCTGTTGTCACCGTTGTATAGGTGAACAAAAGGCTAGTTAACAATCCCATCGTTACGGAAGCTAACGTGGTATTAACACCTGTATCATCTCTTATAGATTTTGTGGCTAGTGTGAAACTTGTAAGTCTCACTACAAATCCAATTACTACAACTATTCCGATTAGACCAAGTGACCCCAGTACATCAAAAGCGGCACTGTAAGGCTTGTCGAATCTAATATTCCAGTAGTCAGTGTTATTTGCACTAAGTGGTTTATATCTTGTGTAATTAAGGCCAAATGTGGAAGGTCCTGTCCCTAGAATAGGGAAGTCCCTCATTACAGAAGAGGCAACAATCCAAGATTCACGTGGTGAAATCTTTAGTTCTTTTGGATAATTTTCATTAACCAATATTGACCTTGTAGTAGGTACCACAAGTGCAATTATGATTGCTGCTGTAACCCCGAAAGCTGCCATAAGATGTATTTGATTTGCCACTAGAGCTTCTTTTTTTGTGAAATACAAAAATACTAAGAGTCCAGTTACAAGCGTTGCCCATGCAGGTATGCTTCCAAGAAGAGCGATACCCAACATATTTACTGCTATTGTCGACACTAGTATTCCTTTAACAATTGGTCTTTCTTTGGATACCAGTTTTGTGACAGCGAGAATAACTGCAATGGATGCAAGTATGCTTGCTGTTGTGCTTGATCCTGTGAGAGTGAAATTAGGTACTTGCAAGTAAGATGCACTGCCTAACTTTATTCCTACATAACCCATTAGTGCTGCAATTGTGGATACTGAGGTACCAATAAGAGCTGCAGATATTGCTGTCTTTATTGTTTTTACAGTATTTGTGTTGCTTGCTATTAGATAATAAGCCACACCAAATATAAGCATGCCAAAAAGGCTTGGAAACCAACGACCTTGGCTCCCAAAAAGACTGGATGTCTTATGCAAGGAGAAAATTGTGGCCAATAGTCCTGTGGCCAGTAATGCAAAAATAGGGAGGTCTAAAGAAGACTTTGTTATAAAGACCCTTCTATTTATAAGCATCTTAGCTACCCATAAGAAAAGCATCAATATTACCGTGACGGCAACAAGTGCTAGTTTATTGAATTCGAAGAATTCGGATGTTAAGGGTAGATAAAAAATTGGTACTAACAAGGCTAATACAACAGGTAAGGCTTCTAGTAAGTTTTGTATTACTGAGCTTTTCTGTTTTACCCCTGTTTCAGAGTTGTTTTCTATCATATGATTACTTTCTGATTAAACTAAATAATTACGGATATATAAAGAGTAACTAACCAAAATATGACATGTCAAGGGTTAATCTCCCGTCACGGGAAGTGCTGCTGTGGTCGGGTTTTATATTATTGGGTAATCCACCAGTTAAATGTGGCGTCTTGGGCTGTAGGTAGGTCTAATTCTAGATAAAAACCTTCATTTGGAACCTTCTTTGCTACCCAATACTTATTTGCAGGTGAGTAGTTTTCTTCAAATGTAATATTTACCTTAGAGGTAGTTGTGATATTTTTTGATTTGATAAATAACAATTTTTCATTTTTTTGAACAAAGGCTCCACCAGAATCTAGTATTTGTTTTTGTATACCAACTTGTTTTGCATCTTGAATCAGATCTCTCTTTGTAGTTCCAAGAGGAATTGCACCTGTTTCTATTAATAGTACTGCCGCTAACATGAGAAGAGTTATATATGCTATCAGCTGGTTTCTTTGTTCGGCATTTTTGAGAAAATTGAAAGCTGAAGAAACACTTTGTTTAACGTTTTGTGTTTCTATCTTTTCTGTAATTTCTTCGTTTGTTAAACCTTTATCTTTTAATCCTTGAATATATTCTAATCTGGATACTACCCAAGCTGGGTAATGACCTACAACGCTACCTTTTTTATCTTTTTGACGAGTCATATGTGGCAACCAGCCTATCTTTGTGTAGTATCTTAATCTGTTATATGGGTTACCCTTACCGAAATCAACACCCTTTTTCTTCGCTTGTTTTATTATGTTATTAGCAACTATAAGCTTTGACATACTAGTGCTATAGTAAACACTTTTCTCATTCATGTCCAGCATTTCCCTCGAGATAAAATCAGTCTTGCATAACGGGAAGTATTTATATGTTAATTAAATGTGACTGCCCCGGTGGAGTAGAGGCTTCTAACTTGGTTTGATGTCATTGCGTAATTGTATATCCTAACGTCATCAATTTGACCGTCAAAATATCTACTGTTATTGTATTGGTTTCCAATATATACACTCTGACTTGAATCTATAGTGTAAGCAGTTTCAGCCACTGAGGTTTCTTGCTTTCCATTGATAAATAGCTTTAGCGTTGAGTCTTCATCTCGTACACCCACCACATGATACCAAGTTCCAACATTGAGTGTGGTTGTACTATCTGCACTAGTAATAGTAGAGGAATCATCTACTTTGAAAGAGATAGTTGTTCCAGAGGAACGTTCAAAGTTCCACCAGTCTCCTGTTGCACCAGTTCCATCATCATATTGTCCCACAGGGGAGTCATAGCTACCATTAGTTCCAGGTTTAATCCAAAAGGAGACAGCCATATCTTTAAATACGAAATCAGTTGAATCTGGGGCAGTAATATAATCATCTGTACCATCAAAATCTAAAGAAGCACTTAACTTACCTGTAGTTCCATTGTTCCAGGCCTCCGTTCCTGTACCTGAGGAACAAGTGCCTGCACTTGTATTACTTCCACTCCCACCAATAGTTATAGTTCCAGTATTAGTGTTTGGGCTAAAATCGTTTGCTGTTGTGCCTGTACACTCATCAAATTGCCACCAACCCACAGGT
>CAZTXE010000024.1:0-9214 GCA_964617305.1 uncultured Candidatus Saccharibacteria bacterium
AGCGCCCACAGAAAAATGCTCGAAATGTAGCTTTTTTATGTAACGCCGTTTGACAACGGAGTGATTTAGCAGGGATAAACAGGTATGGCAAGAGGTTTAAGTTACTGAGTTAACACAAACATTTTTATCCAAAAATGATAACACAGAAAGAACTAATTTAGCTGTATATTAAAAAACAATTAATAAGTGGTACCTAGAGTAGCTTTTGCAAAAAGCGTTAAATCAACTACACTGGTGGTTTTACCTTCAAGGATAGGACCTAAGACATTTTCTAAGTCAGGTCTACGTTCTTGTACCAGCTTCTTTCCACGAGTTACAAAATCCTCTGGTGGTAAATCTCCCTTTGAAGGGTTATAGGTCTCTCCTACACCCCCGAAATCAAATTCAAGATGTACTATATTTCCCTCGGGATCTGTGTAGAGATTAAAATCTTCAGAGGCACTGCCATATTCTGTATTACCAAAACTAATAGCTATAGAAGTCACAGATTCATCCTCGGGATCTATAGAACAGCTGCCAAAGAGAGCTTCTTCAGAACCAATATCACCAAAACACTCAATAGTCATACCGCCACCTGTGGTGGGCTTCACATGTACTACCTTTCTTTCCGTACCCATACCTTTAGCTAAAACTAAAGAACTTTCTACAGTAGCAAAATCACTAGTGCGGTTGTAACCATCAGTAATATCTACTCCCGCAATTTCAGTGAACTCATTAAGTCCACCCAAGCGCCTGAGTTCCGCACGACGTTCTCGCAACTGCTCAAAAGCTTGTTCAAGTTCTTCAGGGGAGCGTTCTATTAAGGTATGCGGATTCACAAGGGTTTCATTATCAGGCGTAATTGATTCTGTTTCATCAGGCACAATTGATTCTGTTTCATCAGGCATAAGTTAATGATACATATTTGGTAAAAAAAAACAACTCAGAATAGGTTACATCTTGATTTCGATACCAACCCCTGCTGGTAGGTTGAGATGTGAAAGGGAATCTATAGTGGATGATGTGGGATTTAATACGTCTATAAGACGTTTGTGGGTTCTTAATTCAAACTGTTCTCTTGATCTTTTATCAATATGTGGTCCTCTAATTACTGTGAATTTCTCTTTTCTTGTTGGAAGAGGTATTGGACCTACTACCTTAGCACCAGTTCTAACTGCTGTATCAACAATCTTACTCACAGAAAGATCAATTATTCTGTGATCATAGCTTTTTAATTTAATTCTTATCTTTGTTTCTGTTTTTGCCATCTTGTTGTGCGGATTCCAGCCCCAGTATATGGGGCCGGAATCCTAATAATAAACTATATTATTTAACTACCTTAGTAACAACTCCTGCGCCTACTGTTTGCCCACCTTCACGGATAGCAAATCTAAGACCTTCTTCAAGGGCTACTGGAGTGATAAGTTTCACATGAAACTCAGCTTTATCGCCAGGCATAACCATTTCAACGCCTTCAGCAAGCTCTATTTCACCAGTAACGTCAGTTGTTCTAATGTAAAACTGAGGTCTGTATCCACTAAAGAAAGGTTTGTGTCGTCCACCTTCTTCTTTGGATAGAACATAAACTTCAGATTCAAACTCTGAATGAGGTTTAACTGAACCAGAGGCTGCAAGAACTTGACCACGTTCAATATCTTCACGGTCTACACCACGAAGAAGAATACCAACGTTATCTCCTGCTTGTCCTTCTTTCATAGACTTCTTAAACATTTCAACACCAGTTACTGTAGTTTTTGTTGTATCTTTGATACCAACAATTTCTATCTCTTGGCCAACTTCTACCTTACCACGTTCAATTCTTCCGGTTGCAACTGTACCACGTCCGGAAATTGAGAATACGTCTTCGATAGGCATGATGAATGGCTTGTCTAGTTCTCTTTGTGGTTCTGGAATGTAGCTGTCTACAGCTTCCATAAGCTCTTCAATTGCTTTTGCAGCTTCTGCATCACCATCAAGTGCTTTAAGTGCGGATCCTTTTATGATAGGAATTTCTTCCCCTGGAAAACCGTACTTTGTAAGAAGTTCTCTTACTTCAAGCTCAACTAAATCAATAAGCTCTTCGTCATCGACCATATCTGTTTTGTTCATGAAAACTACCATTGCTGGTACGTTTACCTGTTTTGCCAAAAGAATGTGTTCTCTTGTCTGAGGCATTGGGCCGTCTGGAGCGGAAACAACCAAGATTGCACCGTCCATTTGTGCAGCACCTGTAATCATGTTCTTGATGTAGTCTGCGTGACCTGGAGCATCAATATGGGCATAATGTCTTTTTTCAGTCTCATACTCAACGTGAGTAATATTAATTGTAATACCTCTTTCTTTTTCTTCAGGGGCTTTATCGATAGTATCGAATGCTCTGAAGTCGGCCATACCCTTTTCGGATAATACCTTTGTTATTGCCGCAGTTAATGTAGTCTTACCATGGTCTACGTGACCAATGGTTCCGATATTAACGTGTGGCTTTGTTCTGTTAAATTCTGCCATGTTTATCTTTCAATAAATTAATTACAAATTTCATGCTTTGCGATTATCATTTAAACAGATGATGGCGCCAAAAGCAAGCAATTAGTGTGCTTAATTAAAGTCTTTTCTTTGCCACCTCCTCTGCAATGTTTGTTGGTACCTCTTCATAATGGCTTGGTTCCATGTTGAAACCAGCCCTTCCTTGAGTCATACCACGTAAATCTGTTGCATATCCAAACATTTCTGCAAGAGGTGCTTTTGCGCTTATAATGACTGCTTGACCTCTGTTTTCAGTACCTTCAATCTTTCCACGTCTTCCAGAAAGGTTACCAATAACGTCCCCCATATAACTTTCAGGGGCTGTAACTTCTACATCCATTATTGGTTCTAGCAAGTATGGGTTACCTTTTCTCTGTGCTTCTTTAAATGCCATTGAAGATGCAATCTTGAAGGCATTTTCAGAAGAGTCAACATCATGGTAAGAACCATCTTTTAAGGTAATTTTCACATCAACCACAGGATATCCAGCCATAATTCCAGTTTCTGCGGCTTCTCTCACACCTTTTTCAACTGCTGGAATAAATTCTCTTGGAATAGATCCTCCAACAACTTTGTTTTCAAATTCAACACCGCTACCTGGTTCTAATGGCTCCATATCAATGACAACGTGACCATACTGTCCACGACCACCTGATTGTCTAATGTATTTGTTTTCAACCTCGACCTTCTTTTTGATAGTTTCACGGTAAGCAACCTGAGGTGTACCTGTTGTTACCTCAACATTAAATTCCCTTCTAAGTCTGTCAACAATGATTTCCAAATGAAGCTCACCCATTCCATAAATTAAAGTTTGGCCTGTTTCAATGTTACTTCTAACTTGGAATGTTGGGTCTTCTTCCATAAACTTGTGAAGAGCAACACCCAACTTGTCACGGTCTCCTTTAGTTTTTGGTTCTATAACAAGACCAATAACTGGATCAGCAAATGTAATTGATTCTAAAATCACAGGATTTCCTTCTGCAGTTAGAGTGTCCCCTGTTGTTGTTTGTCCGAGACCAACACCCGCTGCAATTTCACCTGCACTAACATCTGTTATTTCTTCTCTTTTGTTTGCGTGCATAAGAAGGATTCGACCAAGTCTTTCCTTCTCACCTTTGGTTGAGTTGACAATGTAAGACCCTGCTTTTAGTTTTCCTGAATATACTCTGAAATAGGTTAATCTTCCAACATAAGGGTCTGTTTGAATCTTGAAAGCAAGTGCTGCAAATGGTCCATTAACATCAGGTTCAATTGCTATTTCTTCCTCACTGCCTTCCTTTGAACCCAAGACTGATCCTCTTTCTTTTGGATTTGGTAGATAAGCAATAACTCCATCAAGTACCTTTTGAACACCAGTATTTGCAAGTGCTGAACCACAGAATACTGGGTAAATTGATGCGGATTGAGTAAGCTTTTTTATTCCTGCATTTATTTCATCAACAGTGAGTTCGTCCCCCGCTAAGAATTTCTCAAGCATAGAATCATCTGCTTCTGCTACTTTTTCAACTAGCTTTGCTCTGTATTCTTCTACCTTATCTTTCATTTCTTCAGGAATTTCTGTTTCAATAATTTCACTACCAAGCTTACCTTCAAACTTGAAAGCCTTTCTTTCAATAAGATCTATAACTGATTTGAATTCACCTTCAATACCAATAGGAAGTTGCACAGCAACAGCATTCTTGGATAGTCTCTCATGGATAGAATCCATGGTCATGTAGAAATCTCCACCTACCTTATCAAGCTTGTTTACAAATGCTAGTAGGGGAACATTATATTTTTCTGCTTGGCGCCATACAGTTTCACTTTGTGGTTCTACACCTTGAGAACCATCAAAGACAACTATTCCACCATCAAGAACTCTTAAAGATCTTTCAACTTCTGCTGTGAAGTCTACATGTCCTGGAGTATCAATAATGTTTATTCTGTTATCTTGCCAGAAACAGGTTGTAGCCGCTGATTGGATTGTAATACCTCTTTCCTGCTCTTGTTCCATCCAGTCCATTTGAGCTTCACCTTCATGAACCTCACCTATTTTGTGTGACTTTCCTGTATAAAAAAGGATACGCTCTGATACTGTAGTTTTACCAGCATCAATATGAGCGATAATTCCAATGTTTCTAATTTTTTCTAATGGGTATTTTTTCTTTGCTTCAGCCATGATTTTCCTTGATAAATTTAAAACCTAAAATGTGCAAATGCTCTGTTGGAATCAGCCATTTTGTGAGTGTCATCACGCTTTTTAGTAGCATCTCCAACGCCTTCAGTTGCGTTTTTAATTTCTGTAAATAAAATTTCATCCATTGCTTTACCAGTTCTGCTTCTTGCAGCATCAACAATCCAACGTACAGCAAGTGCTTCAGCTCTTTCATGTTTTACAGGATAAGGTACTTGGTATGTTGCACCACCAACTCTTCTAGATCTGACTTCCTGTTGTGGCATTATTGCATTCACTGCGTCTTCAAAAAGTTGTACGGCTTCTTTTGGATCTTCTGATAGTTTTTCTAAAACGGAATATACAATTCCTTCAGCGGTTGATTTCTTACCATCTAACATTACTTTGTTTATCATTCGAGTTACAACCTTGGATTTGTAAACTGCATCTGGTTTCATTTGTCTTTTTTTAGCTTTTTTTGATCTCATATTATGATTTCTTTGTTCCGTAAATTGATCTTGAAGACTTTCTGCCTTCTACTCCTTGTAAATCGTACTTTCCTCTAACAATTGTGTATTTAATACCTGGAAGGTCGTTTATCTTACCACCACGGACTAAAACAACAGAGTGCTCCTGAAGGTTGTGCCCTTCACCAGGAATGTATGCTGTTACTTCCTTACCATTTGACAGTCTAACACGTGCAACCTTACGTAGCGCTGAGTTAGGCTTTGTTGGAGTCATAGTTTTGACTTGCAAACAAACACCACGCTTAAAGGGAGCATTGTGCTCCTTTGACCTTCTGTGCAAAGACGAGTATATAACCGCCAAAGCTGGGGTACTTGCCTTTTTCTTTTTACTTTTTCTACCTTTTCTTATTAGTTGGTTTATTGTCGGCATATTTCCTTAGTTCGGGCGGAATTTACTCTTCTACAACATCCAAGCGGGCGAGCTCTTCAGTGGTCGGAATTAATCTTCCTAAAATAACGTTTTCCTTAAGCCCAGTGAGCTGGTCAACTCTACCAGAGGCCGCTGCATCAGTCAATACTCCACTTGTCTGAATAAATGAAGCTGCAGATAAGAAACTATCGGTCTGCAGAGCTGCCTTTGTTATACCAAGTAAGGTAGCTTCTCCTGTTGCAGGAGCGCCACCTTCAGCAAGCACTGTTTCATTTTCTTCGTTGAAGGTATCAAGAGTTACAACTTCCCTGACCAAGAATCCTGTATCACCAGCGTCAGTTACCTGAACATGGCTAAACATCTTTCTTACAATAACTTCCGTGTGTTTATCGTTAGTTGATACACCCTGTGAAGAATATACTCTTTGAACTTCGTTAATTATGTATTCCTTGGTAGCATCAACACCAACGGCACTCACAAGATCTGTTAAGTCAAGGTGACCTGTTGTTAATTTATCTCCCTTTGCAATAAGCTGGCCGTCTTCAACCACTATCTCTGCAAGAGGATCAACTGTATATTCAACAACTGGTTCTTCTTCATTCTTATCACTTGCAATAACAATAACCTTTCTTTCATCACCAACCTTTGCAACCTTAATGGTTCCTGTAACATCACTCATGATTGATAGGTTCTTAGGTGTTCTTGCCTCAAATATTTCTTCAATTCTTGGAAGACCTTGGGTAATATCCTTACCAGCAATACCTCCGGTGTGGAAGGTTCTCATTGTAAGCTGTGTACCAGGTTCACCAATGGATTGGGCTGCTGCAACACCAACTGCTCTACCGATCTTTACCTCTTCTCTTGTCATAAGATCCTTTGCATAACATTTTGCACAGATACCACGTCTAGTTTCACAATAAAGTGGGGATCTTAATGTGATGCTTTCAGCACCAGATTTTTCAATCTTAGCTAGAATTTCTTGTGTAAGATAGGTTCCACGAGATTCTAAAAGTTTTCCTTTTTTGTTTCTTGCAGCTTCAGCTAGGTATCTACCTTCATATCTTTCAGCAAATGTTGCGAGTACTGTACCCTTACCAACCTCAACAACACGGCCTTCTGAGGTACCACAATCGTCATCACGAATAATAAGATCTTGAGCAACATCCACCAATCTTCTTGTCAAATACCCAGAGTCTGCAGTTTTAAGCGCTCGGTCAGCAAGACCCTTTCTACCACCACGAGATGATACGAAGTACTCAAGAGCAGAAAGACCATTTTTGTAGTTACCAAGGATCGGAAGCTCGACTAATTTACCGGTAGGATCGGAAATAAGACCTCTCATACCCGCAATCTGTTTTACTTGGTCACGAGAAGTTCTGCTTGCTTTTGAGTTGATAAGAAGCTTAATTGGGTTATCCTCTCCGAGGATTTCCCAAACCGCATCATCAACGTTAGCCGTTACTTCCTGCCATGTGTTTTCTCTTAATCTTCTTGCTTCATCCTTTGTAATAAGACCTCTGTTAAAGTTCTTATCAATTTCAACAATGGATTCTCTACCTTCATCAATTAGATCATCAATATTTCCAGGAACAACTAGATCAGATAATGCAACTGAGTGGCCTGATACTGTTCCATATTTAAGACCTAAGTCCTTAAGATCATCAATAAGTCTTACAACAACTTCCATTGGTTGGCTAGTGAAGATCTGAGCTAAGAAGGCCTTAATTGTTGGCTTGTCCATATCAGCATTTATATAATCGGAGACATCAGCAATGACTGCGTTAAAGATTAGTCTTCCTGGTGTAGTTTCAACAATATCGCCCGGCTTCATCCTAACGTTTACCCTTTGTCTAAGCATGAGTTCGGGAGTTGTGTGCCAAGCAAGTATTGCTTCATTTGAAGAAGAAAATACCGTCTTCCAAGGCTGAAGCTTCTCATTCACAGAAGTCATGTAATAAATTCCAAATAACATTTCCTTTGTTGGCACAGACATAGGTGAGCCATCTGAAGGTTTCAATAGGTTATTTGTTGAGATCATTAGTTCCTTTGCTTCTTTAATAGCTTCCTTTGACAAAGGTAAATGACAAGCCATTTGGTCACCATCAAAGTCAGCGTTGTATCCGTCACAAACACAAAGATGGATTCTAATAGCGTTCCCCTCTACTAATTTTGGATAGAAAGCTTGAATACCAAGTCTCCAAAGTGTAGGAGCACGGTTAAGAAGCACAGGATGTCCTTCTACAACTTCTTCTAGTACATCCCAAACTTCAGGTCCTCTTGCTTCAAGAACAAATTTGGCGCTCTTGACGTTTGGAGCGTAACCACGCTTCAAAAGCTCTCTTAATACGAATGGTTTAAAGAGCTCAAGTGCCATTTCTTTTGGAATACCACATTCATTAAGTCTTAATTCAGGACCGTTAATAATAACGGAACGTCCTGAGTAATCTACACGTTTACCAAGCAAGTTCTGTCTAAAACGACCTTGCTTACCCTTTAACATGTCGGCCAATGATCTTAGTGGCTTTCTTCTCTGACGTCTTACTCTGCGACGTTGCTTTGACTGATCAAGTAAGGCATCAACAGATTCCTGTAACATTCTCTTTTCATTTCTAACAATTATTTCAGGAGCACCTAAATCAAGTAGCCTCTTTAATCTATTATTTCTATTAATAACTCTTCTATATAAATCGTTAAGGTCAGATGTTGCAAATCTTCCACCTTCAAGTTGTACCATTGGTCTAAGGTCTGGTGGAATGACAGGAATTACTTCCAAAACCATTCTTTCAGTTTCTAAATCAGCTCTTCTAAAGCCTTCAACCACCTTAAGTCTCTTGGTTAACTTAACGGCCTTTTGACCCTTTGTTTCTTCTAATTCTTCACGAAGTTTGAGGGATAATTTGTTTAAATCAAGTTCTCTCAAAATTCCTTGTACAGCTTCAGCACCGATGTTACTTTGTGCAAACATATCAATGTAACCTGATAGATTCAGGTATTCAGCATCAGATAAAACAGAGAAAACTTCAACGTTTTCTATCTTCTTAAGAATTATCTTGTATTCTTTTTCGATTTCATCAAGTTCCTCGGCATAAGCATCTCTTGTTGCCATTATTTTCTGGTTCATCTTAATGGCTGCTTCTTTTGCGGTGAAATCTTCACCCTTTATTTCTGACTTGTGTTCTTTTTCAATTTCTTTTTCACGAGCCTCTAAGCTCTTTTTTAAACGACTTGTTTCTTTTTCCAAGTCTTTTTCAATTTCTGATATAGATTCTGCTTTTTTCTTACCATCCACTTCAGTGATAATGAAGGATGAAAAGTAGATTACAGATTCTAGTGTTCGTGGCGATATATCAAGTAAAAGTGCTAGTTTTGAAGGTATACCTCTAAAAAACCATACGTGTACAACAGGAGAAGCAAGCGTAATATGACCCATTCTTTCTCTTCTTACACGTGAGTGTGTAACTTCAACACCACACTTATCACAAACAACACCCTTATAACGTACTCTCTTGTACTTACCACAAGAACACTCAAAGTCCTTAACAGGACCAAATATTCTTTCATCAAATAAACCATCTCTTTCAGCTTTGTATGTTCTATAGTTGATGGTTTCAGGTTCAATTACTTCACCATAAGACCACTCAAGTATTTCTTCACGGGATGCTA
>CAZTXE010000025.1:0-8949 GCA_964617305.1 uncultured Candidatus Saccharibacteria bacterium
TTAAAGTAAGAAAGAAGGCAAGAGTTAGAAATTTTATAAGGTTTCTTCTCATGGGTCTTATTTTACCTTGTTAGTGTAAAGGCGCAAGAAGTTCCCACAAACCTAACCCTGTGGGAACTTCATGATTTGCTAAATGTTTCTGCTGATCACTCTCTTGCTACTGACCCAATGGGAGCCCCTTGTGAGGTTGCGGGGTGCTCGCGCATCAATCACTCTGACTTGATACTTCCTCACATGCGATCTGGTGTTGTAGCTTTTGTGGCCAACAATTTTTGTATCAAGCACGGTTACTGCGAAGGTTTTCTTTCTAAATTTCGCCCATGCCTCTTCTCCGACTTGATGTTCTTGGGGTGGTTCTCCAAGATTATTACATTCTTCAGCGGCGCGTGCTGCTGCGGATGCCGATGTTCCCCAGTGTGCCAGATTACAAGTGGGGCATTTTTTACCAAAAGGTCTTTTCATCGCTTTTACCTCCGATTAGTCTTGGTATATTTAAACCTTTGTTACAATACTTATACTATGTTAAGACCTGGATCACAACCTGTAGGCAAGACTATTGTGTTTGATAAATCAAAATATGATTTCGCAACTCCTATGATGAGTCAATATTTAGATATTAAGGAGAAGTATCCGGATTGTGTGATCTTTTTTAGACTTGGTGACTTTTATGAAATGTTTTTGGATGATGCCAAACTTGGCGCGGAGGTATTAGATATTACATTAACATCTAGGTCTCGTGGTAAGGATGGAAGAATTCCTATGGCAGGTGTTCCCTATCATGCTGCAGATGCTTATCTTTCAAAGATGGTACGTGCAGGTTACAAGGTTGCTGTTTGTGAACAAGTAAGTGAACCTGATGGCACAAATCTTGTGGATAGAGATGTGATTAGGATTGTAACCCCTGGTACCTTGCTTGATGAGAAATCTCTTGATAGGAAACAGAATAACTATGTTATAGCCCTCAACCACAAGGATAACTACTTTTCGATTTCAGCTGCTGATCTGTCAACAGGGGATTTTCAGACCACGCAGATTCAAGCGGAAGATGTGGCCCACCACCTACATAATGAATTATCTAGATTTTCTCCTACAGAAGCCATATTGCCTCATGATATGTATAACAACGCAAAGATCCTAAGCATTTTAAATACCCAACCGAATCTTAATGTTTATCCTTTCTCTGATTGGGAGGAGTTCTCAGAAGACGGTAAAGCCCTTATGCAGAAGCATTTTGCTGTTAATAATCTTTCTGGGTTTGGATTGCAGGACAAACCACACTCTACTTCTACATCATCTGCTCTACTTGGATATTTGAAGTACACACAAAAGGATCAAGTGGGTCATTTGAAAAAGATTTCCTACTATCATCCTGAGGATCATGTTGTTTTGGACAGATCAACAATTACTAACTTAGAACTGTTTTCTACAATTAGAGATGGGAAACGAAGAGGTACTTTGTATGATGTTTTAGATAGGACTAGTACTTCTATGGGTGCCCGTCTTTTGAGAAAATGGATTCTTAAACCTCTCACAGACAAAAAAATGATTGAGAATAGATTAGATGTTGTTGAAGAGTTTGTTAAGAAACATAAGTTAAGGGAAGATTTGCAAGGAGAGTTAAAGGAAATATCTGATATTGAACGTCTATTGGCAAGACTGGCCACAGGGCTTGGTAATGCTCGTGATCTTGTCTCACTTAAGGTCTCCTTGGGTAATGTGATGCAGGTGAAGGGTTTATTAAATGATTCCAATAAATCATTAACCCGAAAGATTTCAAAAAGTTTTAATAAGGATTTACAGTTTGTTGTTAGTCTTATTGAAGACACAATATTAGATGAACCTAGCTTTGATGTGAGAGATGGCAATATCATAAAGCAAGATATTGATAGAATTCTTGATTCTCTTAATATGAAGTCTGGTAAAAGTAAGGACTTTATAGCAAAGCTTGAGACTAAGGAGAAGAAAAGAACTGGTATTTCTTCTCTAAAGATTAAATTCAATAAGATCTTTGGTTATTACATTGAGGTGAGTAAGTCTAATCTTGATTTAGTTCCAGATGATTATGAAAGAAAACAAACACTAGTTAATGCAGAGCGATTTGTTACCCCTGCCTTAAAGGAACATGAGCAAATCATTCTTGAGGCAGAAGAGAAAACAAAGCAGATAGAGTATGAAATATTTTTAAAAACAGTAGGGAAGGTTTTAAAAAAGATAGAAGGTCTTCAGAATGCAGCCTATCACCTAGCAATGCTTGATGTGCTCTTGTGTTTTGCTCAAATTAGTAGTTCCAGAAAATATGCACGACCTAACTTTGTTAAAACTGGAGTAATAAATATCAAGGAAGGTAGGCATCCTGTTGTTGAGGAATTGCTTGATACTGCGGAATTTGTACCAAATGACGTCTTGTTAGATCAGAAAGAACATCAGCTCCTTGTGTTAACAGGACCCAACATGTCTGGTAAGTCTGTATATCTAAGGCAGGTGGCAATCATTGTATTAATGGGTCAAATGGGTTGCTATGTCCCTGCAAAGAAAGCAGAAATTAGTTTAGTTGATAAGATATTTGTTAGAAGTGGTGCTAGTGATGTTATTGCATCTGGTCTTTCCACCTTCATGGTTGAAATGGTTGAAACAGCATACATTTTAAACAATGCAACAAAGGAGAGCTTGATTGTAATGGATGAAATAGGAAGGGGTACAAGTACCTATGATGGGATTAGTATTGCCTGGTCTGTAGCTGAGTATCTGGTGACACATACTAAGGCAAAAAGTCTTTTTGCAACTCATTATCATGAACTTCAATCATTAGAGGATAAGTTTGATAACATAAAGAACTTTCAGGTTGCAGTTAATCAAGATGGGGATGATTTAGTCTTTTTACATAAGGTTATTAAAGGTGGTGCCTCTCATAGCCACGGGGTTGCTGTCGCAAGTCTTGCTGGAGTTCCTAGTGAAGTAACAGATAAAGCTTGTGAAATTTTAGGTGGTTTGGAGGATAGATCAGTGCAAAACGAAGTGGAAGCAAAGAAGACAAAGCTTAATTCTGATGTGGAGGAAAGGTTAAAGAAGATAAAGATTGAAGACCTTACCCCGCTAGATGCTTTGAACTTATTAGCTGATCTAGCGGAGTCGGTTGATTGATTAAGGCTGAGGCCATTTGTTATATGGACTCGTTATCCAGAGGGCCGAACCTTCGGGAAATTCTCCATTAACTAATTCCTCCGCAAGGCTTTCTTCCAGTGGTTCTGCGAGTCGTACTTCCACTTGAAAGGACTTTTTTTCCCTTCCAGTAAGATTTGGATGCACATAATTTCGGATAGTAATATCTGTTGAATATTCTCTATCTTGCAGCCACCTCTTTATGGACCTTCCTATACTAGCTTTTTCTTTTCCCCAGATCCGCCGGCCCGAAGGGAATGCTAGGTATAGTATTTCTGTGGTGGTGCCTCCAACCGCCACAAGGAGTTCGCCATTTTCCGTGGGTATCGTCGGGCGCATATTTTTCTTTTTCTCCCTTTTACGGTTTTCAGGTTTATTACCTTTCCTTTTCCAAGTCCCGCCTATCCGTAATAATCCAAAAGCCAGAAGTAACAATACGATTATGGAGCCAATCATTAGTAACTTATCATTAGGCATTTTTGTCCTCCAGGACGCCTATTTGTTGTTAATAAGAAAGAAAAATGCGCAATGCCCGCTAGGTTAGACACCACGCAATTCTATTTAACTAACTTGGCCACTTGTTCAAAATCTGGTAAGTAGTGGCCACTCTTTGGTGTTACAGAGATAACACCCTCATGGTCTAAAGCGTTTCCTTCAAGCTGATCTGATTTCATACCTAAGGCCTCTGCCACAAGATCACAAGCAGCTTGTTTTGCTGCTTCTATAATTTTGCGAACAGACAGGTCGGAATTATCAGAAATCTTCTCAAAGGTATCACTTCCATATGGTCCCAGGAAGGTTACATTTATTCTTCCCCACCTTCTCCTTCCATCATATGTTATTTCCCCCCAAATTCTAATTGGAAATTTAGGGGGGTTCACTAAGACTTCGGTTGTTGGATTCATTTCCTTGCTCCTTAAGTTGGATTTAACTTAAGGCAGAGCTTTTGGGCGGCTGTTAGGGGATATACTATCTCATAGTATTGAAATGTGCAAATTGACTTGTATACTTAAAATAAGATGCGAATGATCAAAGAACTCTCAAGAAATTTAGTTTCAAAGATAGCTGCTGGTGAGGTTGTGGATCGTCCCAGCTCTGTTGTTAAGGAACTTGTTGAAAATGCTATAGATGCTGATGCAACAAGTATAAAGATTGAAATTGAAAATGCCGGTTTGAGGGTTATTAAGGTTACAGATGATGGCATTGGAATGAGTAGAGAGGATTTGTTGCATTGTTTCTTACCCCACACTACTTCCAAAATTAAACATGAAGATGACTTGTTTTCCATTGTTACTAAAGGTTTCAGAGGAGAAGCTCTTTCAAGTATAGCTGCCGTTAGTGATCTAGTAATTAAATCTAGACCAAGGGATGAAATCTCTGGTTTTATTGTGGAAGTTGTTAATCAACAGCTTGCTAGGGATTCTATTGTTGGAATGCCTATTGGTGCCTCTGTTGTTGTAAAGAACTTATTTAAGACTATTCCTGCTAGAAAGAAATTTTTGAAATCCATACGTACTGAATTTAGATTCATAGCAGAGGTTGTTGTTAAGGCAGCACTAGCCCACCCTGAGATTAGTTTCTTTCTAGCTCATGATAAACGAATTATTTTGGATTTACCCTCACAGCAGTCTGTATCAGAGCGAGTGCGAATGTTACTAGGAGGGGATGTTGCTCAAAACTTACTTCCTGTTGAATATGAGAGTGAGCACTACAAAATATCAGGGTATATAGCTAAGCCTCAGGTAAATCATTCAACAAAGGATAAGCAGTTTTTGTTTGTGAATCAGCGTGTAGTTGGTAATAAACTTATTTCTGATGCTGTAAAGGAAGCTTTTGGATCAACACTAATGACCAGAAGGTATCCAGTTTTTATATTGTTCTTTGATGTCCCTCACAATATGGTGGATGTAAACATTCATCCTAGAAAGGATCAGGTAGCCTTTGCTGATGGTGTAAACGCGTACGATCTGTTTAAGGAAGCTGTATTAGGCGTCATTGATAGTGAGAGTTTAGGTTATGAAAAAGACGTATCCGTAGAGGATTTTGAATATGATTTTTATGACTTTGATACAAAGTTTGTTGAAGAGGGTTCATCTTATACAGATGGTTTTGAAAATACTCCAATAATGCAGCTTCACAGGTTATATCTAATAAAACCTACAAGAAAGGGTGTACTTCTTGTTGATCAGCACGCTGCACACGAAAAAATATTGTATGAGAAGTTTTTGGAAAATTATAGAAAGAACAAAACTTCTATAAGTTGTCCATTGGAAAGTTCGATCATTGTTAAAGTATCTCTTGTTGAATCTGAAGCATTACTAGAGTATTTACCTGCTTTTGAGAAGATGGGTTTTGAACTTGAAGACTTTGGAAATGGTTCATTTAAACTTGGTGCAGTACCCCTACTTGCCTTCTCAGGCAATATAAGTGATGTTGAGAGTTTTAGTGGGTTAATTTCCGACATCCTAAGTGATCTTATGCAAGGAAAAACTCCAAAGAGTATAGATGAAAATATCAAACGGGTTCTTTCAATGACTAGTTGTAGGTTAGCTATTAAATCAGGGGATTATTTAGATGAAAATGAGAGAGCAGATCTTTTAAGACAGCTTGAAAACACAAAGACAGGATACACGTGTCCACATGGTAGACCCGCAAAGATAGAAATAACACTGGAGGAACTTGGAAGAATGTTTAAGAGAAAATAAGTAAAAGGGAATGGGCGCGTCGTTGTTTTCATATTGGTTACGCGCCCCTTTCATTTTGGTTCACCTGTGATTTTGTATTTGCTCAAGATTAGGAGGGCAAATGAATACATCAGGAGGGCCCACAGAAGCGGTCCCATTACCTTTAATAGTGCTACTTCTTGTAGAGACATACTTGCTCCTTTCTTTCTGCTTACTTTCCATAGTTGGGTAGGTTATTAGGATTGTAACCTATAATAACCTAGTATTCAAGGCTATCTATATTTAACGTAGCATATATTAGTATTTTAGGGAATAGTATGTGTTTTTCTTAGATTAGAAATCAATTTTGGAATTTAGTGCTACATTGTGTTCTTTTACCCAGCCTGCATTAACTTCAAGAACGTATTTTGCATCTTTGGTTGGTTTGTATTGTGTGCAAATTGCTTTGATGTTTCCTGTTTCCTTACAAGGTGGTACGTTTTCTTCTATGTGTACAATTTGTTTCTCTGCGTTTATCCAAAGTATATCCAATGGAATGTAGGTATTTGCCATCCAGAAGGAGTGTTTACCACTATTTGGAAATATGAATAGCATTCCGCTATCTTCTTTGAGATATTCCCTAAACATTAATCCCTTTGCTCTTTCAGCAGGCGTTTCTGCTATTTCAGCTTCTATGGTGTGTCCATTTATTTCTATATTGATCTTTTTTAGTGTTGTTTTTTTCTTCCAAGGTTGCCAAAAGATTAGGGCTAGTGTCACTATTGTAATTATTAGTAAATAGACTTTAAACATTGGTTTAATCATAGTTACATTTATATATTTGAACAACTTCTATGTTTCTTGGACCAAAACCTTTTTCAAAGACTCCACAGGACTCTGGTTTTTTATCAAGGTTGTTAATAGATATAACAACAAAGTTTGTTTCTCCTGTATGAACCTGTTCTAGGTTACCCTTAAAGTAATATGCTAAAGAATTGTGGTTGTTTGGTACCCAAGCATATGTGTCCCTTCCCTTTTCATTTAGGTATCTTGCAGCTTCTGAGAAGTATTCTCCCTTATTACCATATACACCCAGGGATAATGCCTTTGTAGTTCCTCCTAGTACTGGAGAGAAGAAGGCTGAATAGTGTGGGTGATAGATGTATCCTACCCAGATTGTGAATAATGAAATTGCCGTTATATATACAATTTGTTTTTTAACTTTGAGTGTTGCAAGATAATGAGCACATAGTAGTAGTAGGGGTGGTATTAGAGAAATTAAGTATCTATCAATCTTTTTGACAGACATTGAGAATGCAAGTAAATAGATAAGAAACATTCCTAGGATATAAAGTATTTTTTCTTGTTTTAGTTTCTTAACGTTTACAAGAACTCCTGCAAATAAAACTAATGTGAGTGGAGAAAGTTTGTACATTAACATTGTTGGGTAAAATAAAATGGGTGTAACACCGGTTTGTCTTGTGTCTTGTGCAATACCTCCAGTTATTCCATCCATTAGTTTTTCAAAAACATATCTTGGTGATACCCATATTGCTGGGAATAGTGAGACAAAAATAACTATGGCTGGAATGAAAAACTTAAATAACTTCTCAATAGGTTTTTCAGTTCTAAGCAGGAGGATAATTGGTATGGGTAAGAATATTAAAGCTGAGGTCTTGGTTAATATTGCAAGTCCAAATAATATTCCTGCTATATAAAGTGATATGTTTTTCTTTGAATTCAAAAGAGTAAGTAGGGATGAAAATATTAGATATGTTTCTAGTGATGTTAGATGAAAGAAACGATCTATTCCAATAAGAAATGGCTCCATTGCCATTAGCATTCCAAATATAAAGGCTGTTTTATCATCAAACACGTTTCTTACCAGATGAAGTTGATAAATTAATAGGATAGAGAGCGTTAATACTAGTATTGTTTTAGATGTACTGTGAATTGTTTTGTAATTTCCTGTGTGATTAAGTTCCAATTGGGGACTGTTATTTGCTAACTGGCATCTTTGCAAGGTGTATTTTGTTGTTGAATTGAGCCACATTAATGTAACTCCAGGTTGATAGTGTTGAAATGTGTTTTTCCAATCTCCTTCTCTGAGTGCTCTATAAAAGTTATCAGATCTTTTGTGCCAACGTATTGCATCTGTGTTTGTAATGTCTGTACCAAGGTTTGTTAAACGTAAAGATAGAAATAGTATGAGTGGAATAAGGAATAAATAGTTCTTTTTGATAAATCTCATGTAGTGATTATATATAAATTAAGGGATAAAAATGCAAATAACCCCGGTTGCTGACAGTGTCAACCGGGGTTATTTAGTGTTTGTGTTAAAAAGGCACCTATTAGCTATAGAGCTTTTCCTTGATTTCCAAAATCTGCCGACGGGTTTTGTCGTCGGTTTCTAGGAGGTCGCTGATTTTCTCGTGGCCATACATGACTGTAGTATGGTCTTTGCCTCCTAATGCCTCTCCTATTTGAGGAAGAGAATAATCAGTCTCTTCCCGTATCAGGTACATGGCTATTTGTCGAGATCGGGCTACAGATTTTGTGCGACCACGGCCCATAATTTGACCTACTGGGATACCATATACCTCGGCAACTGTTGCGACGATATGTTCCGGATCTATGGCTTTGGGAGTAATCAAATCGACCAGCACCTCGCGGATTAATTCAAGGGTTATATCAACACCATGCAAATCGGCATAAGCGACAATACGTGTTAATGCTCCTTCGAGTTCCCGAACGTTGTTTTGAAAGACCCTAGCGAGGGTTTCTAACGCATTATCTGTAATAACGTACCCCGCTCGTTCTGACTTAGATGCCAATATTGCCATCCGTGTCTCAAAATCCGGTGGTTGAATATCTGCAGTCATGCCCCACTCAAATCGTGAGCGGAGTCGTTCCTCCAAAGTTACCATAGCTTTTGGCGGTCGGTCCGAGGTCATTACGATTTGCTTGTTCTGTCCATGCAAGGTATTGAACGTATGGAAGAACTCTTCCTGGGTAGATTCCTTGCCGGCGATAAACTGGATATCGTCTATCAGCAATACATCCGTTCGGCGATATTTTTCACGGAAGGCCTGTGTGGTATGTGTTCGTATTGCACTAATCAGGTCAT